>JAYUJX010000380.1:0-1387 GCA_043764955.1 Polaromonas sp. | reverse complement strand
TGGGTAGTTTGTGGTTGGGTGAGGCGCTGACCTTGCCGTTGATTGCAGGATTGGCTTGCGTTGCTGTTGGGATGTTGTTGGTGAATCGTCGAAACTAAGTCATAAAACCTAATTCAGCCCAAATAACGCCGCGCCGTTTCTCCAGCCAATGTTGTTCGCCGCATCGGCAGGCAAACCGCCTAACCAAGTGCGGTAGCCCTTCATCAGCTCTTCGTAATACGCCCAGCGCTGGTTGACCCAGGTGTCTGAGCCGATGAGGAACCGCTCTGGAAAATCCAACACCAAGCTGCGCCACTCGGGGCAGAGTTGGCCACTCTGTTGGTCATCGCTACAGGTCAAACCTGGGCGGTAAGACAACTCGCCCATGAGCTTCGGGTATTTGGTGAATAAGCTGCGCACCCGCTCTGTGGACGCGCCGCCAATGCCTGTGTGCGCCCAAATGAGTCGCGCTTGAGGCGCGTGCGCCATCAGCAAATCAATGGCGGTGTCGTCCACATGCGCCAGTACGGCAAGTTGCTTGTCCTGTGCAAAGCGCATCAGTTTTCTGGCGACTTCACCATTGGCGTTGGCGCTGTCGTACAAATGAAATTCACCAATACCCTTGTAAGCACCACTGGCTGTGCCTTCGGCGTATTCAGCCAGCACCATTTGGTAAATAGACTCGTCTGCAAACCAGCCGGTGTAGTCCGCACGGTTGCGGTACAAGCGAATGAAAGGCACGACGTTGATACCCGCAAATTTTACCTCTGCACTGGCAGCCAATGCAATAGTTCCCGCATTGGGGCGTGAGTTGCCGACAAACGCTTTGACGCCGCTGCGCGTCAACCGACCCACCACATCCGGCACGTCATGCGGCCCAACTTTGCCGTTCCACGCTTCTTCGTTGTAGTGCAGGTGTGCGTCAAAAAGTGGGCCAGTGTAAGGCGTTTGCGCTGAGACAGAAATACATGAAAAAAGCGCAAAGACAAAAATGCTGAGCCGATGCACTGTTTTTTTTATGGTTATTCCTTTTAATTTATCGTATTTTCCCTTTGATTCGCTTTTTGAATCAATCTCGATTTAAATCAACCCCAAACTTCTTGTGCCGTCTCAATCACCAAACGCAATTTGGCGCACTGCGCTTCCACGGCGATGTCGTTGCCGTGCACGGTGCTGCTGAAGCCGCATTGCGGCGATAGGGCGAGTTGCTCCATCGGCGCATAGCGGGCGGCTTCGTCGATGCGACGTTTCAGGGCGTCTTTGTCTTCCATCGCGCCAAATTTTGTGGTGACCAAGCCGAGCACCACGGTTTTGCCTTTTGGCAGGTAGCGCAGGGGTTTGAAGTCGCCACTGCGATCGTCGTCGTATTCCATGAAATACGCGTCAATGTTCATTTCTTTGAGCAAGG
>JAYUJX010000379.1:0-4993 GCA_043764955.1 Polaromonas sp. | reverse complement strand
CCTCCTAGACGACGTAAACCGGCATCTAAATCACGTAGACTTTCAAGGAGGAATTGGTAGTGCTGATGTGCTGCGTCAGGCTGCGCCCACAAGCTGGGTTCGATGACGTAAAGGCACAAAACAGGGCCACGCTGTGCGGCTGCGTACAGCGCGGCATGGTCAGCCACGCGTAGATCGCGCTTGAACCACACGATGCTGTAGCTCATTGACTGGTTTCTGCAGCGAACCGTTTGGACAAACGCAGCATCAGCGGCCCTATCGTTTTTGAGATGCTGTGCCTGTATTTGGCAAAAACGTAGTAACTTGCGTTCAGAATTGGCGATAACCACGGCCTAGAAAATAGCCAAGCCAGCGTTGGCAAATTTGCCCGCTTGTAAGCTTCTGCAAACACGGGGATACCCTCAAGCTGGGTGCCGTCAGCCAGCCGTCCTTGCATGGTGGCTAAGGCTAGCTGGCAGGACATTTGATGCTTTGCCTCATCAAATTGAGGCGCAGAGACATCTACAAAATCGATCAAACCGAGGGCATTTCGGCTTTTTAAAAAGTGAATTTCAGCCAGACACAGCGGACATTCACCATCGTAGTAAATGGTTAGGCTTTGCATGGCTAGAAATTGTATTGTGGTTTTTAAGCCTTTTTAGCCCAAGCGCTGCACCAGCCCTTGCCTGCCACTTGTTTGCCTGCAAACAGTGGGCAACCGCCCGCTTTGTCTGCGGCTTTGCCTTGGTACAACGCGCAATTGCTGCAGTTTTGCGTGGCTGCGTATTTTGGGAATTTAACCTTGTCGGTCTTGGTGCCATCGGCTTTGTAGGCTAAGGCAACTGCCTGCGCATCTTTTTCATCAAGCATAGCGCCTTGGGCAAATGCGGTGTTGGTTGCTGCGGCGGCTGCTAATGCGCCTGTAGCCATTGAAAACTGAACAATAAATTCACGACGGTTTGACATGCTGATTTTCCTAATGAGCTGTGCCTTTGCGAAATGGCTGACACTGCGTTTGGGTACAGTGATTATCAATTTTTTAGCTGACGCCAAGCTTTTGTGGTTCGAATGTCCGGCTAAACCAGTCAAGTGATTTGATTTGGTTTGATCTAGCTTAATTTACCTTAATTTACTTTAATTTAGTTTGAGGGTCGTAGGACATTGACCTACACCGGCTCGGCGTTTTGTCCGCTTTCGCGCTGGCGGTGCGCGGCAAATACTAGGTTTATCCATTTAAAGAATGGCGAAAAGCAAATGGCGAGAAATCACCATCATTTTTATTCGACATACAGGAGGTCTTTATGACTTTTAAACTCAAAACAATATTGGCGGTTGCTACCGTTGCTGCTCTCGGAATCGCAACGCAGGCTGCAGCTCAAGTTACTTTTTACGAACACGACAATTTTCAAGGTCGTATGTTCACAACGCAACGAAATATCGCTAACTTTGAACGCATGGGCTTCAATGACCGCGCATCGTCTGTCATCGTGATGAATAACCGCGTTGAAGTGTGTGACGATGTGCGCTTTGGCGGTCAATGCACTGTCTTGCGCCCAGGGCGCTACCCGTCATTCGACGCCATGGGTATCAATGACCGTGTTTCGTCAGTCCGTGTGGTTGATTACAACTCACGCTTCGACGAAGATCGTTATGCACCGCCAACTTATCCGGTGTACGACAACCGCCGCCGTGGTGGTGAGGGCATCTATGAAGCCAACGTTACCTCTGTTCGCGCTGTGCTTGGCACACCTACACAGCGCTGCTGGGTTGAGCGTGAGCAGGTGGTTCAAAACGTCGGTGGCGACAATGCTGGCGCGGTGATTGCAGGCACACTTTTAGGTGGTATTTTGGGTCACCAAGTCGGTGGTGGGCGCGGTAAAGACTTGGCCACCGTTGGCGGCGCGATTGCCGGTGCGACTTTAGGGTCTAACTTGGGCAGCAACGGTGGCGGCCAGCAAGTGGTGACACAAAATGTGCAACGCTGCACCACCACACCTGCACAAACACGACCTGAATACTGGGATGTAACCTATTCATTCCGGAATATTGAGCACCGTATCCAAATGACAGCGCCTCCGGGACGCACGATTTCCGTCAACCGTGCCGGCGAGCCGCGTTCTTAAATCAACACAAAGCTAGCAAAGGCTAACATTTAGGCGTGTAGGACAAAACCTACACGCCTTTGTCGCTTTAGCTTACAAATCAAACATTTTGCAACAGATATAGTTACCCAAGTTCCAGAGTAAACGATGTGCAAATAAAAACTTATGTCGTAGAAGACAATCCGACCATACGAGATAATCTGATTGCTACTTTGGAAGAGCTGACCAACGTTGCCACCGTGGGTACAGCCGAGACCGAAAAAGACAGCGTTGCTTGGCTCACGAGTAGCAGCAATGCATGGGATTTAGCGATAGTTGACCTTTTCCTAAAGCAAGGGACAGGGTTAGGCGTTGTATCTGCCTGCAAAAACCGCTTACCTCAACAAAAAGTCATTGTTTTAAGCAACTACGCAACGCAGGATGTGCGCAAACAAGCTGTGCTGTTGAGTGCAGATGCTGTGTTTGACAAATCGACTGAGATTGAACAGCTGCTTGAGTATTGCGACAATTTCAGCCAGCCACCAAGCTGAGTTGAGAGGTCACATGCCAGCTCCTTGGGCATCATTAATCGATCATCTTGTGCTTGAGCGCGTAATAGGTCAAATCACTGTTGGTCGTCAAAGACATCTTCTCCATCACACGGCTTCGGTAAGTGCTGACCGTTTTTACGCTGAGCGACAACGTTGTCGCAATATCGCCCGCAGTTTCACCTTTAGCCAGTTTCAAAAATACTTGAAATTCACGCTCAGACAATTGCTCATGCGCTTGCAAATTCCCCGGCTTGTTCAGCTGCTGCGCCAAAAGCTCGGCAACCGCAGGCGTGATAAATCGTTTACCCAGCGCAATCACGCGAATCGCTTCAACAATTTCAACCGGCTCGCACGCTTTGTTCAAGTAACCGCTGGCACCTTGACGAATCAAGTTCACGGCGTAATGCTCTTCTGGGTAGCCGCTCAAAATCAAAATACCCACATCGGGCGCTTTGGCGCGAATCATGGCCAATGCATCGATACCGCTCTGGCCGGGCATCGATAAATCCATGATCAACACATCCAACTCAACAGTTCGCACCAAGTCAATGGCTTCTCTTCCCGTAGCAGCTTCACCCATGACGCGCAAGTCCACAAAATCCGAAAAGAACTGTTTAAGCCCTGAGCGCACAATGGCATGGTCGTCAACAATTCCAATATTTATCATTTCTAAAACTTTCAAACGTGCGAAGTATGCACCCGCCATTATTGACGCAATTGAGAAAAAGGTGTTAGGAAAATTAATATGAAGAAATTTGCATTCCCCAAAATAGGCACCAGCATGCTGCTGGCAGTCATGGTGGTTGCGGTGCTATTTTTCATCAATGACCAAAATTTTGCCCGTTCAACCGCCGCCACATTGGAAATTGAAGAATCCACAAAAACACTGGCTGTTTTAAACAAGCTTCAAGGGCAAATTGTCGATGCAGAAACGGGCCAACGTGGCTATTTACTCAGCGGAAATGAAAGATATTTAAAGCCATACACCAATTCAGCCTTTGAAATCAACAAATCGCTGGATATCTTGAACGCTTTGGTAAAGAACTTGCCCAAGCAATCTGCCATCTATGACCAGATGACAAGACACATTTCACGCAAACTTGCAGAGCTAGAATTGACAGTGCGTATGCGCAAAGACGGCAACCAAGATGCCTGGAAATATGTTACCTCTACCGATATCGGTCAATTTCAAATGGATGCTATCCGTCAAAACATCCTAGAGTTGACCAATATTTCAGAAGCAAAAGTGATTTTGGCGAAAAGCCAAATACAAACAACTTTGGTCATTTCTCGCATAGGCATTGCTCTGTTTGCCATGACAGGACTGTTAGCGTTTTACCTTTACCTTCGGCAAAACACTATTTTGGTAGATACATCACTTCGGGAAAAAGAATCTTTACAGCGTGAACGTGAGCAAATCAACTCTTTGGTCAAAGAAAGAACAGACAATTTAGCGCAGCTGGCCACGCATTTGCAAAACACGCGTGAGGATGAACGCGGAGACTTGGCACGAGCGCTGCATGATGAATTTGGCTCATTACTGACCGCTGCAAAACTCGATATTGCAAGACTCAAATCACAACTATCCAGTAGTGTGCCAGATGCAGAAGTGCGGTTTACACACCTCAACAGCACGCTGAACAGCATTATCTTGATGACACGCAATATCGTGGAAGATTTAAGACCCTCATCCCTATCGCATTTAGGTTTAACGTCATCGCTAGAAATATTAGCACGCGATTTTGAAAAACAACACAATTTGACCATCGGGGTTGACTTGGAGGACGTTGAAATCAGCGGTAACTCGCAACTGACTATTTACAGACTCGTGCAAGAGTCATTGACCAACATCAGCAAATACGCAAAAGCAAAAAATGTGATGCTGAGTATGCATAATTTAGATGACTATATTTCAGTGCAAGTGCGAGACGACGGCGTGGGGTTTGACAAAGCCAAGGTTGATGGCACACACCACGGTTTGCTTGGCATGCAGCACAGAGTAGAAGCACTGGGCGGAAAACTGGTCATCACGTCTATGCCCGGGTACGGCACACATATCTTGGCAACGGTATCCAAAATACAGCTCAGCAAAAAGTAACACAAATAAATTGCTAAAACGTACTTCTAAATGTAGCTCTAAATGTAGGTATTCGCCTACAGTGCAGCCGCATAAATTCTGACACGCGTAAAAGCCAAAGACTGATTCCGACGAGCCACTTAAAAACGTAACCTTGGTACAGGTTGAGTGAAAAGTATTTCAAGAAGAAATCACTTTCAGTTCAGTCGCATCAAGGAGTTTTTATGTTGCACTATTCAGTCATATTTTTGGTTGTCGCATTGGTTGCGGCCATTTTCGGCTTCGGCGGCATTGCCGCAGGCGCT
>JAYUJX010000378.1:0-4996 GCA_043764955.1 Polaromonas sp. | reverse complement strand
ACCCAGTCCAAATTCACAGGTGACTGGTGCAGAACCGGAGACTTAGCCACCCGCGACGCTGACGGCTACCTCTGGTATTGCGGCCGTGCCGACGACGTGTTCAAAGCCGCCGGCTACCGCATCGGCCCCAGTGAAATCGAAAACTGCCTCGTCAAACACCCCGCCGTCGCAAACGCTGCCGTCGTACCCAAACCCGACGCCGAGCGCGGTGCTGTGGTCAAGGCGTATGTGGTTTTAGCTGCTGGTTATGTGGAAAAGTACAATGTAAAATTAGCTATAAATTTAATAGCTACTCAGGCAATAAATACGCTGGCTAGAGGCATAAATATCCCTAAAAATGAGGTATTTTCAGAGAAAACATTGATTTTGGAGCTGCAAGCCCACGTCAAAGCACTTTTGGCACCTTATGAGTACCCCAAAGAGATTGAATTCATCGACGTGCTGCCGATGACGACGACCGGCAAAGTGCAGCGGAGGGTGCTGCGACTGCAGGAGGAGGAAAGAGCCGCTAGCCGTGGGTTTCAACGATAGCGCGCAGACGAGATTCGCTCTCGTGCATCGCCAAAGCCATGACTTTGGCATCCGTGATATCGGTCAGCACCATGCGCTGCACGGCGTCGCCATTGATAGCTTCGGCGGAGGAGATGGCCACATTGACCCAAAACTTGTCGCCATTGGCCTTGACCAAGTGCAATTCGCAGCTTTGTCGTTGACCCGTCCTGTCTAAAAGTTTACGACACAAATAGTAGGTGTCTTGGCATTCTTTGAGAATGTACTTGCTGATGCGCTGGCCAACCACGGTGTTGCGTGCGACGCCCAGCAGCTCGGCAGTCGCCAAGTTGGCCTCCAAAATGATGCCCTGCTCATTCACCGTGCAGTAGCTAATGGGTGCCAGGTCATACAGGTCAAAATACCGAGCCTGCATCGCCAAAAGCTGTAATTGCGTCTGCCTGAGCGTTTCATTTTGCATTTCAAGCTCGATTTGGTGCACCTGCAGCTCATGCACCAGCGCACGCACAGCGGTAGGTGCCATGGCTTCCAAGCTTTCCGGTGTCAAAGCTGCTTTTGCGCGAATAATGACTTCGGCCTGTTCACGCAGAAACACTTTTGTTTCTGGAGCTAATTGGTATTTAGGCGTTGTTTTGTCCATACATCCATTGTGCGCCTTAATTCTGCGATGTAATAGCTATATCTTTGATGCGCTCAGTTGTTGCAATTGCATACATTTTGCCCAATTCATTTACCAAAGCAGTCGATGTCAACGACACCTCCACCACCGAGCCGTCTTTGGTGAGCCGCTGGGTTTGGTAGGGGCGCAGTGTTTTTGCTTGGCTGAGTTGAAGCACCTTGATCAAGGCAGATTCTTGCAAGGTTTTAGGGATGCGGTCGCGCACATTCATGCCCAACGCCTCCATCTCTGTCCAGCCGTACATTCTGACGGCGCCTGGGTTCCAGGCGATGATGTCGCCTTCCAGGTCTTGCACGGTGATGGCGTCATGCGCATCGCGCACCACCACGGCCAGGCGCAGCAGCTCGTTGGCTTTGTGCAAATCCTCACGGGTGCGCACCATGTCGGTGATGTCTACAAAGGTAATCACCGCGCCCTCGATCACGTTGTCCAGCGTGCGGTAGGGCAAGATGTGCATGGTGTAGTGCTTGGGCTCCAGCGTTTGCACATCAATTTCTTTTGGTATCAAAGTTCGCAGCACCTCTTGCACGTCCGCCACCAAGCGGTCATAGCCCTTCAGGTTGGAGACAATGTGGCCGATGGGCCGGCCCACGTCGCTCAAAATCAGGTTGATGATGCGCATCGCCTCTGGCGTGAAGCGCAAAATGCGCAGGTTAAAGTCCACAAAAATGGTGCCAATGCCGGTGCCCGCCAGCAGGTTGTTCATGTCGTTGTTGGCGCGTGAGATATCGATCACCTTGGCTTGCAATTCAGCGTTGACGGTGGACAGCTCCTCGTTGATGGACTGCATTTCTTCTTTGGAGGTTTCCAGCTCCTCGTTGGTGGACTGCAGTTCTTCGTTGACGGACTGCATCTCTTCGTTGGACGATTTGAGCTCTTCGTTAGAGGTTTCCAGCTCCTCATTGGCGGCGTGCAGGTATTCTTCTTTGGCTTGCAGCTCTTCGTTGAGCTCGGCAATTTTCGCGTTGACATCATCCGGGGGGATGTCCGCAGAGGAGCCCGCCGGCAAAGCCATCACGGCGTTGGCTTGGATGTGCGGGGTGAGTGCCACTTCCAGCGTGACCAAAAACAGTGGCGGTTCAAGCGCCCCAGCGGAACCCACCACCACAGGGCTGACACTGAAATTGACCAGCGAGTAATGGCCATTGGTTTTGACATGTAAACCCAGACACTGAACGCGCTCTTTGGCACCTGCAGATTTGTGCAGCGCCGTCGTCAAGTCTCGCCGCAAGCCGTCGCGCGCCATTTTTAAGATATTGTTGATTCCCGCATCACCCGGCGCGGGCTCTAAAAACATACCCGCACGGCCGTGCAGGTAAAGAATATCGCCATGGCTGTTGACCAATGCGGCAACGGGTGCCAGCTGCTGCAAGAGCGACTGCTCGGTCAACTCGCGCAAGGACAGCTTCGCCGGATGCTGCATTTTTCCGGCAAACACGGGTTGATCGGCGTCTTTGAGCATTTGGGGTGGTAAAAACCTACCCAAAGCAGCGCGTCGCTCGCCTTGAAAGTCTTCATTGCGCTGGTATACCTTGCTTTTACGATCCATCACGGTGTACAAATTGGCCAACTCACCGATGGTCTCAGACGTGCCCAAAAACAGCACGCCGCGCGGTTGCAGCGCGTAATGGAAGAGGGTGATGAGCTTCTTTTGCAGGTCTGAATCAAAATAAATCAGCAAATTGCGGCAGCAAATCAAGTCAAGTTTCGAAAAAGGCGGGTCTTTGATGACATCATGCTCGGAAAAGACCAACATATCGCGGATATTTTTATGGATGCGGTAGGCGCTGCCATCTGGCTCAGCCGTAAAAAAGCGGGCCAAACGCTCGGGCGAAATATTGGCAGCAATGCTGGCTGAGTACACGCCCGCACGCGCCACGGTGATGGCGCGGCTGTCGATGTCTGATGCGAAAACCTGTAACTTGTAGTTTTGCTTTAGTTTTTCAGATTGCTCATGCAGCAAAATGGCGAGTGAATAGGCTTCTTCACCCGTGGAGCAACCCGTTGACCAAGCGCGGATGACGGCGCCTGGCGGTTTGCCCTCAAAGAGCTTGGGGATGACGAGCGACTCCAAGGCTTCAAAAGCCTCTGGGTCGCGGAAAAAGTTGGTCACGCCAATTAAGAGGTCACGAAACAGCGCCTCTATCTCCACCGGTGTTTGTTGCAGGTATTTAACGTAGGCATCGGTCGAATCTATTTGGTGCACAGCCATGCGCCGCTCAATACGCCGGCAAATGGTGCTGGGTTTGTACTGTGAGAAATCGTGGCTGGTTTGCGCACGCAGCAAGATAAAAATCTTTTTCAGCGCGTTTTCGTTGAGCGGTGTCGACTGAATCGCCGAGCGCGGTGGTCGGCCAAAAGCGTGCTTCACATAGGCGATCAACTGGGTGGGCATGTCGGCGGGTGAGAGCTCAAAATCCACCATGCCGGTGGCGATGGCGCTGCGCGGCATGCCGTCAAACTCGCAGGAGTCGGGGATTTGCGCCATCACCATGCCGCCTTCACCCTTGATGGCGCGCACGCCCAAAGTGCCGTCGCTGCCCGTGCCAGACAAGACAATGCCAATCGCGCGTTCGTGCTGGTCTTGCGCCAGCGAGCGAAACAAAATATCAATCGGCAGGCGGTGGCCACGTGGCTCGGTGTGCTCCATCAGCTGCAGCGAGCCGTTCAAAAACGCCATGTCGCGGTTGGGCGGAATGATGTAGGCACAGTTGATCTGCACCGTCATGCCGTCTTCAACTTCATGGACTTTCATGCGGGTATAGCGCTGTAACAGCTCGTTGAGGATGCTGTTGTGGTCAGGCGCCAAATGTTGCACCAAGACAAAAGCCATACCGGGCTCGACGTCGGCCGGCATGCCAGAAAAAAATGCCTCAAAGGCGGCGAGTCCGCCCGCTGAAGCACCAATGCCCACAATAGGAAAGTTTTCTTCAAAGTTGGGGCTGGGTTTGGCTGCGTTCGGCGCTTCAAGGGCTGCGGAGGCTGCAGGCACAGCTGCCGGTGTGTCTTTGCTTTTAGTTTTTTTCCCAGCTGCCATGGTCGTTTCCTGTTCCTGTGGAAGGTTTCGCAAACGTTTTGGAGTGTTTCGGTGCGATTCTTTGTTTACCTGCGCAGTATAGGTTCAATAGCTTGAATGACCTAAGTTGCAGGTTCAAAGTCAAGCGCTCACGGGCAGCCAGGAATCGCTAGAATGAACGGCATCACTGAACCAACACTCGCCCAACATTCGTCTAACGCCTTAAAAACCATGAAAAACTTCCCACTCGTTCCACTAGGTTCTAGCGACCTTAACGTTACCCCCATCTGTCTAGGCACCATGATTTTTGGCGAACAGGTGGATGAGGCTACCTCGTTCAACATCATGGACAGAGCGTTGGAACACGGCATCAACTTCTTCGACACAGCTGAAATGTACGCCGTGCCACCGCGTCCGGGCACCTACAACCTGACGGAAACGATTATTGGCAATTGGTTTGCCAAGCGCCCTGATGCGCGTAAAAAGCTGGTGCTCGCTACCAAGGTAGCCGGCCCAGCGCGCGGTATGGATTGGGTGCGCAATGGCGACCCTGATTTGACCGAGCAGATGATGATTGACGCTTGCGACGCCAGCTTGAAGCGCCTGAAGACGGATGTGATTGACCTGTACCAAATCCACTGGCCATCGCGCGTGGTGCCTGCTTTTGGTGCTGTGTATTTCACGCCCAACAAAGACGCACACACCACACCAATTTTGGGGCAATTGCAGGCGATGGACAAGTTGATCAAAGCAGGCAAAATCCGCGCTTTTGGACTCTCTAACGAAACGCC
>JAYUJX010000377.1:0-1390 GCA_043764955.1 Polaromonas sp. | reverse complement strand
TTGTTAGTATATAATTGCTGTCCAATCTCAAGTACTCGCTGTATTTCTTCAGGTGAGGGGACATTCTTGTCTTCTTTTGTTATCTTCCTCCTGTACATTTTACAACGCAGTAGAAAATTTCTAACCCATTTATTCGAAAATTTTAGCTCCTGTACCTCTGCATCATCCATCCATTTTTCATCAGCTTGAACTTTACGTGCAGCAGTTGCAATAATTGCATAATTATAGGCAACATTGATTATGATTCGAACTTTCTTATCTTCTGCCTATGTTTTTTGAAAAAAAATTGAAAAAAATAAATGAAAATAAAATAAAAAATGTATTAAAGAACACTGATATGAAATAGTGACGCAGAAGAAAGATTAATTTACCTCATTTTCAGTTACTCCTTCGCTCGATTCAAATATGCCTAGCACCAAATTTCCCCAAACCTCAGACTCAAAGATACCGTTTATTTTTCTTCCACCCCTTTCTCTTTTCTTTTCTCTTTTACTGCACCATCTTTTTATGTCTTTTGTTTTGATATGACTGTAATACGGCTTTTTTATCAATACACGCTTTGTTATCGATGCTGCAGTAGTATTGATGTTGACAGACCCTTTCTCAATAACTGCTTCTTTAATGACATCGAATATTCCTAAAATTTGACTCTTGTCTTCTTTTGTCAAAATGATATTCTTCGTAAGCATCTTAGCGATGAAACTTTGTACCGATTCCTCTTGAATGATGTCACTCTTTAAGTCTTGCTCCTCTTCTGGCTCTATCTCCTCTCCTTCGCTTTCACTGTCATCAGACTTGCGTTTCTTGTAGAGAACTTTGACAGCAGACTTCAAAAAAAAAAGTGAGTTTTCGACACCAACTTTTTCTTCAACAGACACAATAACCTTCTTAGAAATATTTGATATTGACCTTGAAGATAAGGACGACGGTGACTTTCTCAGATTGAAAGACGAAGTCTTCATATTAGTACTAACTTCTGATACTTCATCCTTCGCAGGTGTCGCTG
This sequence comes from Polaromonas sp., assembly GCA_043764955.1. Classification (GTDB taxonomy): domain Bacteria; phylum Pseudomonadota; class Gammaproteobacteria; order Burkholderiales; family Burkholderiaceae_C; genus Aalborgiella. The sequence continues at coordinate 384 of JAYUJX010000377.1, read as the reverse complement.
GTGCAGGCAATTGTAAATATAACACTCCGAAAACTTCACTTGGACTACTTCTTTCAGAATTTTGATAATTCAATTTCTCTAGTAAAAAGTTCCGAACACGAAGTATACACGATAATAAGTCCTTCGCCTCAGTGGGAGGGAAAGTAAATGTACTGCACTTAAACTCAATGCTCATTCGAGAATATTCTTCAGAGAAGAAAGAGCGCACTGATTTGTTTTCTTGAAAAATTTGAACCGTTTGTATTCCGTAATATCTTAGTGCCTTCTGGAAAAGTAGTAGTCCATGACTCAAAGCTGTCGAATTCAGGTAGAAATTTGAGTTCTCCGTAAATGGTAAATCGTTCAGTTTTGAACAGAGTGCGGCTGATGACCACTGCACATTAA
>JAYUJX010000376.1:0-1392 GCA_043764955.1 Polaromonas sp. | reverse complement strand
TGTGGTCGTTCGCAGCGTGAAGTGTTTCATTAATGTCATATTTTGTTCCCAATCGTTCGCATATAAATGTGTTCTTGACAAATTGTGAAAGAACACTTCAATCTGCGATACATTCATGTGAATGAAAACTGACGCGCAAAGCATTATTTTTAGTCTCTATGACGCCGTAGGGCATGAAAAGGCCTGGAGCAATATCGTCAGGATGCTGTGTGAACATCTCGACGCCAACATTGGATTTTTTGTATTCATAGGGCAAGGTCAATACGAACAAGACTTTTATGCCACACATAATTTCAGTGAAACCTGCGCCAAACAATATGCCGAATACTGGTGGAAACACAATATCTGGTTGTCTACCGGAACAGAAAAGGGCTTGTTTGTTAAAGGCGCCATTTTGATTGGTGCAGAGCACGTCAGCACGGCTGAGTTACGCCGAACCGCTTTTTATCGCAACTTTTTAGTCACAATGCCTGCAGAGCATTTGATGACGGCGACCATGCTTGAAAGCAGCAATGCATACGAAACACCGCCGATGACGCTGAACTTCTTTCGGCCGCCTTGCGCCACTGGATTTAACCAAGCAGATGCTGAAGCCTTGCGTCTACTCTATCCACACATCCAACGCGCCTTCACATTACATTGGGAATGGCGCAGCATGCGCGAACAACTTGTCACCTACCATGCCAGCTTGGACAGCATGGATTTTGGCGTAATGTTTATTAACCCTGCTAGACGCGTGCAGCATGCCAACCGCACAGCGAAAACACTTGCAGTAGATATTTTGCAAAGTGGCTTACCCACCACAGGCGCGGTTGCACAATGCATTGACGCTGCAGCAAAAGGCGAAGGTGGCGCTGCAGTTTTTGGTAAAGCACGCACGATGGTACTGACGCTGCCCGTATCAGCCCCTGTGCGCAACACAGCGGGGGAAACCCGTGCCTCTGTAATGCTGATTTTGGTTGACCCCGAGAAACGACCTGAAGCTGCAGCTGAGTTTGTGAGTAATGCTTTTGCCCTGTCTAAAGCGGAGTCTCGTTTGATTCCGCTTTTGCTTCAAGCTAGAACACCTGCTGAGATTGCTCAAATATTAGAGCTAAAAATGCCGACAGTGCGCAGCCAGTTATCTAATATTTTTGCCAAAACGGGGACAACACGGCAGCAAGAGCTGATTCGGCTACTAGGTGCTTTGCCTGGTGTTATTGAGATTAATTCCGCATAAATTACAAAGAAATTTACTATAAAAACAATAGCTGCTTACGTAATAAATATGGCGGCTACAGCTCATTTATAACCGATAAAATTGGCAGAAACACACCAGCCCCCAGCTTTCCAGATCGCTCACCGCTCCAGCCCACGCCTGCATCAGGTAAATTGGCATTGTCCTTGAACGGC
>JAYUJX010000375.1:0-1392 GCA_043764955.1 Polaromonas sp. | reverse complement strand
TTCAACAGCTTAATTGTTTTTGAACTTCAAAGCCAATGCTTTTGCCCCAACACAGGCACCTTGAACTTTGCCGCCCTCGTTTGCAAAACGATAGTGAATGCCTGCGTACAAACGCGACATGGCAGCTTCGTCTGCTGCAAATTTGAAGTTTGGAAACGTTCGCGGGCCCCAACCTCTGTCGTTGTGCGCGTTGTCAGTGAACGACGTATCCGCACCAAACACACTGCCTAATACCGTGGCAGCAGCGCTAGATTGAATAGAGTGACCCGACGGATAGTCAGGGAACGGAGGCGTTGGCATCAACGGAGGCACCCAATTGCTGTCAAATGAACCCTGCACATAGCTCACGGAGCGCAACACGTTGAGCGCATATTTGGTGGCCCAACCTGCAATAAAAGCATCTGCCATCGCAATATTCAAGCGTGCCAGTGTTTGACCGGCATCAGCCAAGCTGGCTTTGCGGGTTTTCAGCAAATCGTTGGCTATAAACAGCCAATGTCCCGCGGGTGTGGGTGTTTTACCTGGATCATCCGCCCAATACAAAGCAAATTGGCGTTGCTCTTGGGTGGCAGCCTTGCTGATGCTGTAAACCTCTTGCGCACTTTTGTAAAAAACAGAGCTGGCGTCCTCCGAATACTCGGGCGGCGGCGGCGCTGGACAGTCTTTTGCCGATTTCATGGCAAAGGGGCGATTTTCACCCCAATACGGCAGCAGCGGCTTGGCAAATGCCGGCGGTGTGGCCGTCCAAAGCCCTGCCCCACTGGGCGGCACGTAGTTGGCACGGCTGCGGCGAAGCGGGCCCCAAGCTTCGTGGCCGCCGTCGGTGCGCGCCCATGTCATGATCGCCATGGCCATGAGTTTGCCGAAAGAGGTAGAACGGTTGATGATTTCGGGGGTGTAGGTGTTAGGGTCAAAGTCTTGACCATATTTCAACGGCAACAAGCGCTCAAGCTGGTCGATACGGCCTTTGTTTTCAGCCGTAGCGTTGTTGAACATCATGCGCGTCATGGTCGCCATCGAGGCATTTGCCACCGTCGGCCAGTGCAAAGGCTCGTCGGGTTGCGCCACAGGTAAGGAGTTGAGCTCATTCAACTGCCCAGCCAAGCTGGTGTAGCCAGGCATGCCTGGAACAATCGACTCGTACAGTGCAATACCTATGTACCCAAAAGCGCGTGACGCTACTGGTGGGCTAAAACCTGGGGTTTGCTGGGTTAATGACAGCACCAGCGTGGTCCACTCGGTCGCGACTGCAGCGCTGTAGCTGTCAGCCGTGGGATTGGCGACACTTGCCGTTTGCGATGCTGTTTGGGCTTGTACATGAATTTGAGTCGTCAAACCTAAACAGATCAATCCCGCAGTCAGCGCGTTAATCACGAATGTATGCATCTTCAT
>JAYUJX010000374.1:0-5018 GCA_043764955.1 Polaromonas sp. | reverse complement strand
TCAGTCAGCGGGACAAAGACAGCGGTGCTGATGTCGTCATCGTCCCCGCGACCACGGCTTTGTACCGCCTCGCACCGCCCAGTTTCTTAGCTGGCTACACCTTTGCCTTCAAAACCAAGCAAAAACTGGACGAAGCCAAATTCAAAGCGCAGCTGACGCTGGCGGGTTACAACCACGTGAGCCAAGTCGTCAGCCCTGGGGAATATGCTGTGCGCGGCGGGCTGATAGATTTGTTCCCCATGGGTTCGTTGGTGCCGTTTCGCGTTGATTTGTTTGACGACGAAATCGACAGCATTCGCACTTTTGACCCCGACACCCAGCGCAGCCTCTACCCCGTGCCCGAAGTGCGCTTGCTGCCGGGTCGCGAGTTTCCGATGGACAACGACGCCCGCACCAAGTTCCGCAGCCGCTGGCGCGAACTGGTCGAAGGCGACCCGACCAAAAGCCGCGTCTACAAAGACATCGGCAACGGCGTGGCGACGGCGGGTATTGAGTATTATTTGCCATTGTTTTTTGAAGAAACGGCGACGGTTTTTGATTATTTGGCAGGTAACTTAAACGGTGTTGCAGATTCTAAAAACGAAGCCACAGTCGTTCTACACGGCGATTTAGAACCCGCCTTTCAACGCTTTTGGCAAGACACGAAGGATAGGTATAGGCTCGTACAAGGCGACCCAGACCGCCCAGCGTTGCCGCCAGAAACCTTATTTTTAAGCGCAGAGCAGTTTTATGCACGAGCGAATGATTTTGCGCAGTTGGCGATCAAAACCATTCCCGTTCGCCCTGAGCCTGTCGAAGGGTTGGCGGAGGCTTCGACAAGCTCAGCCCGAACGGAAAGTGAATTCAGCGCATTACCTGACTTGTCTGTAGCCCGAGGCACGGACGAGCCACTGGCAAAGCTGAAAAACCATCTGAAAAGCACCTTACAGCGTATATTGATACTGGCTGAGTCCGACGGCAGACGTGAAAGCTTGCTGGATTTCTTGCGCGCCAGCAACCTGTCCGTCCCCGCTTTTGACAGCTTGGAAGACTTTCAAACCAGTTCTGAAAAAATCGGTATCGCCACTTCTGGCATGAACGTTGGCTTCAGTTGGTTGGCAGAAAGCATTGATTTAATCACTGAAACCGAGCTTTTCGCCGCCGGCACCGTCACCCGCCGCCGTAAAAAGCAGGAGCAAGTCAGCGATGTTGAAGCGCTGATCAAGGATTTGTCCGAGCTCAACGTGGGCGACCCCGTTGTGCACAGCGCCCATGGCATCGGGCGTTACATGGGGTTGATCAACCTGGATTTAGGGCTGAGTAAGCAAGCCGATGGCTCTATGGCCAACGTGCTGTCATCCACCGTGCAAGAGTTTTTACACCTGGAATATGCCGACAAAGCCACGCTGTACGTGCCCGTCAGCCAGTTGCACCACATCAGCCGGTATACGGGCGTGTCTGCCGATGAAGCACCGCTGCACCGGCTCGGTTCACCGCAGTGGGACAAAGCCAAGCGCAAAGCCGCCGAACAGATACGTGATTCTGCCGCTGAACTACTCAACATCTACGCCCGCCGCGCCGCCCGCGAAGGCCACGCCTTCCGTTACTCGCCGCAGGATTACGAAACCTTTGCCAACGACTTCGGTTTTGAAGAAACGGCCGACCAGCGAGCCGCCATCCACTGCGTGATTCAAGACATGATCAGCCCGCGCCCCATGGACAGGCTGGTGTGTGGCGATGTAGGTTTTGGCAAAACCGAGGTTGCCCTGCGTGCCGCTTTCATCGCCATCACTGGTGGCAAACAAGTCGCTATTCTTGCGCCCACAACCTTGTTGGCGGAGCAACATTACCAAACGCTGGTCGACCGATTCGCCAAGTGGCCAGTCAAGGTCGCTGAAATGAGCCGCTTCCGCTCTACCAAAGAAATCACAGCTGCTATCAAAGGCATCGCTGACGGAACCATAGATATCGTGGTCGGAACGCACAAACTGCTCAGCAAAGACGTCCATTTTCAGCGGCTGGGCCTGCTCGTTATCGACGAAGAGCACCGCTTCGGTGTGCGCCACAAAGAGATGATGAAAGCCATGCGGGCGGAGATTGACGTGTTGACCCTGACCGCCACGCCGATTCCACGCACGCTGGGCATGGCGCTGGAAGGCTTGCGCGACCTCAGCGTCATCGCCACCGCACCGCAGCGCCGTTTGGCGATCAAAACCTTTGTACGGACCGAGAGCAATGGCGTAATCCGTGAAGCTGTGTTGCGCGAGCTGAAACGCGGCGGGCAGGTTTACTTTTTGCACAACGAAGTGGACACGATTCAAAACCGCAAAGAGCGGCTGGAAGAAATCCTGCCCGAAGCCCGCATCGCCATCGCCCACGGCCAAATGCCTGAGCGCGAGCTGGAGCGGGTGATGAAAGACTTTGTCGCCCAGCGCTACAACCTGCTACTGTGCTCGACGATTATCGAAACTGGTATCGACGTGCCCACGGCAAACACGATTGTGATGGCGCGTGCTGACAAGTTTGGCCTTGCTCAACTTCATCAACTCCGTGGCCGCGTCGGCCGCAGCCATCATCAAGCCTATGCGTATTTGATGGTGCCGGATATTGAGGGTTTGACCAAGCAGGCGGGCCAACGGTTAGAGGCGATTCAGCAAATGGAAGAGCTGGGTTCGGGCTTTTACCTTGCCATGCACGATTTGGAGATTCGCGGAACGGGTGAAGTGCTGGGTGAAAACCAGTCTGGCAACATGATGGAAATCGGTTTTCAGCTCTACAACGAGATGCTGGGCGAGGCGGTGCGCTGCCTCAAAGCGGGTATCGAGCCTGATTTGATGTCACCCATGAACGTGACGACCGAGATCAACCTGCACGCCCCTGCACTGCTTCCCGACGACTATTGCGGCGATGTGCATCTGCGCCTCTCCTTCTACAAAAAGCTGGCCACCGCCAAAACCACCGACCAGATCGACGCCCTGCTGGAAGAAATCGTCGACCGCTTTGGTAAACTCCCCCCGCAGGCGCAGACGCTGCTGGACGTCCACCGCCTGCGCGTGATGGCCAAAGCCTACGGCGTGGTCAAGGTCGATGCCGCACCCGGCGTCATCAACATCACCTTCAAACCGAACCCGCCGATCGACCCGATGTCTATCATCCACCTCATCCAAAAAAACCGCCACATCAAACTCACCGGCAACGACAAACTGCGTATAGAGCGCGACTTACCCGAAGCCAAAGACCGCGCGTTGATGGTGCGGGATGTGTTGCGGAGTTTGGGGCAGCCGAAGGTTGAAGTGGCAGCTACCCCGTCGCTTCGCGCCACCCCTTCAATTTGAAGGGGTGCCCGTAGGGCGGGGTAGTTGGTTTTGTAATTTGACATATGCCGCGGCATAGGCTAAAATTAAACATCTCAATTTAAGGAAAACGATATGCACCACGTCTCTGACAACCATGCACCTTATACGGTGCAAACACCCCTCTGCGTTACAACAACGGCAGAGGCAGGACGTCACGTGCGTCTGTTTCGCAACGGCGCGAACCAAGCAGTGCGCATTCCTAAAGAGTTTGAGTTCAACGCCAACGAAGCCATCATGCGTAAAGTAGGTGACACTCTGGTGATAGAGCCTGTGCCACCCAACAAGCCAGAACGCGGCACGATCGCGGCCATGCTCTTGGCCTTAGAAGAAATTCGCAAACTAGGCCCTTGCGACGACGAATTTCCCGATGTAGATGAAGGAATGCTACCCTTGGATGATATTAATTTATGAGCCAGATCGTGAGCGTTAATTACCTGCTAGACACCAACACCATTAGCCATATGATGCACAACGCCGACGGCATTGTTGCTCGACACTTGCAATATTTGATGCAAACCGGCGCAGTTGACAGGCTATACACCAGTGTCATCGTGCAAAGTGAGCTGCTTTTTGGTTTGGCAAAACGCCCCACAGCGCGTTTGAAATCAGCCTATGAGCAACAAATGTCAGGTTTAACGGTCATGCCCATAGACGAAACCGTATCACACAGCTACGCCGCTGTTCGTCTAGCTCTATCACGTGCAGGCACCCTCATAGGCCCTAACGACACCTTCATCGCTGCCCATGCCTTAACACTTGGCTATACCTTGGTGACAGACAATGAAGATGAATTTCGGCGGGTGGTGGGGTTGAAGGTTGAAAACTGGTCAAAACCGTAAAATTTACCCTCTAAATCCACCTACAGCCAGCGTATTTATTGTCTAAGACGCTATTAAAAATATAGTAAATAACCGTAACTCGTCATCACATGCAAGCTACAGAAACCTCCCCCGGCCTGGTTATTCAAGGCTTTACCCCGCCTTTAAAACTCAGCAACTTCAAACTCATCGCGTTCGACATGGATTCGACGTTGATTAACATCGAATGCATCGACGAAATCGCCGATGCTGCAGGGCGCAAGGCGGAGGTGGCTGCCATTACCGAGGCGGCTATGCGGGGGGAGATTTCGGATTTTAAAGACAGTTTGCGGCGGCGGCTGGCTTTGCTCGAAGGGGTGAGCGTGGCGAGTATGGAGGCGGTTTATGCCGAGCGGCTGCAGATAAACCCCGGAGCCAAAACCTTGATTGACACCTGCCAAGCAGCGGGTATGAAGGTACTGTTGGTCAGCGGCGGTTTCACGTTTTTTGCAGATCGGGTGAAAGAACGGCTGAATATTGACTTTGCCCGCTCAAATTTGCTGGAAATCAAAGACGGCAAGCTGACTGGCCAGCTGGTGATGCAGGCTTGGGGCGAGATTTGCGATGGTGAGGAAAAGCGCCGTACCGTGGTGGCAACCTGTGAAGCATTGGGTATCACTCCGAAACAAGCGATTGCCATGGGCGATGGTGCGAATGATTTGCCGATGATGAAACTGTGCGAAAATGCGGGTGGCTTGTCCGTGGCCTACCACGCTAAGCCTAAAGTTCGCGCGCAAGCAATGGTTGCGATTAACGAGGGCGGCTTGGATCGACTTTTACATCTTATTTCGTAAAAAATGCATGCCAAACGTGCACTTATTATATT
>JAYUJX010000373.1:0-1395 GCA_043764955.1 Polaromonas sp. | reverse complement strand
GCGACTTTGCGGCGTTCGGCGCGGATTTTTTTGCGTTTGTCTTGGGCCATTGTCGCTAGGAAAGCGTCGAAATCGCTATAACCATGAAAAATATCCGTTCGGACTGAGCCCTTCGACGGGCTCAGGACAGGCATTGTCGAAGCCTGCGCAAACCCTTCGACAGGCTCAGGCCGAACGGTTTGGGCACGGTTTGTCCAGTGGAATTGAACTGTATGGCGCAGCATCAGCGCTTCGGCTTTGCAGGTTTCCACGTCCTCATCGCTGCAAAACAGCAGGTGCAGGGACGACAGATTCTCCTTTTCGCACCACGCGATTACCGCTTCAAGGAGGATGTGCCGCGAATCTGCATCTCGCGCCAGCAGCCGCGAGCCTGGTACAGGGGTGAAGGGCGGGGCGATGAGGGCTTTGGGGTAGTAGGGCAAGCCGTGCTGCTGGTAGGCGTTGGCCCAGCTGTGGTCGAAAACGAATTCGCCGTAGGAATGGTCTTTGAGGTAAAGCGGGCAGGCTCCACAAAGGACATTGCCTTGCCAAAGCGTGATGAAACGCGGTGTCCAACCCGTCTCTGGGCTCGCGCTGCCGCTTTGGTGCATGGCGGCCAAATACTCGTGCCGCAGGAAGGGGCTGGGGTGGCTTTGTTGGGCGAGCAGGGCGTTCCACGCTGCGGCATCAACCTCTAGCGGCGAGGCATGTTCGCGAATGACATAATCGAGTGAATTTGAACTTGTTTTGACTGACATTTAATATTATTTTCTCTGATCTATGACACTCAAAATCTGCGTTGCCCAGCTTAACCTTCATGTGGGCGATTTGTCCGGCAATGCGCAAAAAATCATCACTTCAGCCCAAGAAGCTTATGCGCAAGGCGCGCGGCTGCTGCTTACACCTGAATTATCCATCTGCGGCTATGCGGCGGAAGACTTGTTTTTGCGCCCCGCCTTCATCTCCGCCTGCCATGATGCCGTGAAAACGGTGGTCGATGCGTGTGCAGGGTTAAAAGGTATGGTTGTGGTCGTTGGTCACCCCACGGGCGGGGACGAGCGCAGCAAATCAGTGGCGATTCAGCGGCGGTTTAACGCGGCAAGCGTCATCAGCGAGGGGCGGATTTTAGAAACCTGCGCCAAGCGCGAGCTGCCGAACTACCAGGTGTTTGACGAGCGGCGCTATTTCACGCCTGGGCAGGGTGTTTGCGTGTTTCAGGTGGAAAGTGATCTAGGTGAACAAGTCAGCGTAGGGCTGCTGATTTGCGAAGACGCTTGGTTTGAAGAGCCGGCGCAGCTGGCTTTAGAGGCTGGCGCGCAGGTGCTGGCCATCATCAACGCTTCGCCTTTTCACGTGGGCAAGGGCGGCGAGCGGGTACAACGCATGGCAGATCGGGTCAAAGCCACAGGTTTGCCG
>JAYUJX010000372.1:0-1395 GCA_043764955.1 Polaromonas sp. | reverse complement strand
TTGAAACCGTAGACCACCCCACCGACGCGCAAGTCGTCGCCTACGCCCGCAAGTATTTTGTTGCCAAAGACCAGATGCTGTTTCAGGCAGCGGTGAATATGTAGGCGTCGAAAGTAGTTGTTTAAGCTGCTGTTTTATCTTTAAACGCACAATACTTCGCCACTTGGCAAGCCCCACATTTCGGGCTGCGCGCCGTACACACATAGCGCCCATGCAAAATCAGCCAATGGTGCGCATCGACTAAATATTCAGCTGGAATGCGTTTCAGCAGTTTCAGTTCGACTTCCAGCGGCGTCTTGCCCGGTGCCAGCCCTGTGCGGTTGCCCATGCGGAAAATATGGGTGTCCACCGCCATCGTCGCCTCGCCAAAAGCCGAGTTCAGCACCACGTTCGCGGTTTTTCGGCCCACGCCGGGCAGGGCTTCCAGCGCGGCGCGGTCCCGGGGGACGATGCTGTTGTGCTTTTCGACCAGCATTTGGCAGGTTTGCAGCAGGTGTTTGGCTTTGCTGTGGTAAAGGCCAATGGTTTTGATGTAACTCTCCAGCCCGTCCAGCCCCAGCGCCAATAGCTTGGCCGGCGTGTTCGCCACGGGGAAGAGCCGGCGTGTTGCCTTGTTCACGCCCACATCGGTGGCTTGGGCGCTTAACAGCACGGCGGTGAGCAGCTCAAACACGCTGGTGTATTCCAGCTCCGTCACCGGCATGGGGTTGGCGGCTTTCAAGGTGGCGAAAAACGGGGCGATATTTTCTTTCTTCATCCCTCTAGTTTCGCAGAAAGATGCTTAAATTTAGGCACAATGTAGCTAACTCTTTCCGTTCGCCTTGACCAAACCACATCCGTTCGCCTTGACCAAACCACATCCGTTCGCCCTGAGCCTGTCGAAGGGTTCTTAATGACTTCGACAAGCTCAGTCCGAACGGGGATTAAAAGCACTCCTTCATTCTCTGGAAAAACCATGCAATTCGCCGACCGCCTGAACAACGTAGAAACCTCCGCCATCCGCGAACTCTTCAAACTGCTGGGCAAACCCGGCATCATCAGCTTTGCCGGCGGCTTTCCTGACCCTGCGCTGTTTGACGTTGACGGCATTGCGGAATCTGCCGCCTACGTCCTAGCCAACAACCCCGGCCCCGTGCTGCAGTACGGCGCAACCGAAGGTTTTGGCCTACTGCGCGAAGGTTTGAGCGGATTCATGGCGAACAAAGGCGTGACTGTAAATCCCGACGGCCTGATCGTCACAACCGGCAGCCAGCAGGGCTTGGATTTGTTGGGCAAAGTGATGATCAACCCCGGCGACAAAGTCATCGTCGAAGCGCCCACGTTTTTAGCAACCATTCAATGCTTCCGCCTCTACGGCGCGCACGTCATAGGCGCACCGACGGATGCTGACGGCGT
>JAYUJX010000371.1:0-1396 GCA_043764955.1 Polaromonas sp. | reverse complement strand
AAGCTCCATTCGCACCAGGTGATGCGCTGCTCCGAGTTTCCAGTGGTGCAGTTGCTGTGCAAGGGGAAATTGCATTTTTACCTGACTTGCGCGACATGCTGGTTGTTGGTATTGTTGAAGGATCAATCAATCTTTCAAAAACTAAAGGGCCTAGTGCAGCAGACATTAAAGAGTTTGGTTTTAGTGACAACCTAAGAAATTGGGAGAAAACTTCAACGACTATTGGAAGTGATGGCATTGAATACAAGACTGTCGCCGGAAGAGTTGCACTTTTTGCAAAGGGTGCAATCAAGGGTGAGTATTTATTAACTGCTGCTGTTGATACCGACAAGATTACCAGCCAAAAACTGTTTCGTGACATTGATCCAAATACGTTTTATCCAATCTATGGTGATTCATCAGTCAAGCGATTTGATGCACAGAGCGCCAGCCGCATCTATGTGCGCGTAGATAAAAATAATAGCTATCTTTTATACGGTGACTTTAATTCAGGAAGTACCGATCAAGCCAATAAACTTGCTGGTTTGTCACGAGCATTGACTGGTGGTCAATTTAACTATGAAAAAGATAGCGTAAGAGTCAATGGATTTGCTGCGCAAACCGCTAATAAAGGGTATGTTGACGAACAGCCAGCACGCGGAATCAGTGGTCCTTATGCGTTGGCTAGACCAAATGCTATTGCAAATACGGAAACGATTGAACTACTTGTGCGTGATCGAAACCAACCTGCTTTAGTGTTGAGTAGAAAAACACTGACAAGGTTTGCTGATTATGATTTTGAACCGTTCAGCGGCAGAGTCATGTTTCGACAACCCGTGCCTTCTGTGGATGAGAACAACAATCCTGTCTCAATTCGAATCGCTTATGAAGTTGAAGAGTTTGAAGGTGATAAGCACTGGGTAGGCGGTATCAGTGCAAAAGTAAATGTATCTGACAGTATTGCAGTTGGTGCCAGCTATGCAAAAGATAAAGATGAGCAGGCGCCATATGAAATTGCCGGAGCTAATGTTGAAGTAAAGCTTGGCGAACGGACATACTTTGTAGCAGAAGTGGCGAGTAGCCGAGGCACGAATGCGTATAACCAAAGCTTCTCAGTTATTACAGATGCAAATCCACTTGTAAACAAAAAAGGAAATGCTGCCCGCATGGAGTTGCGTCACGATGGCGAGCAATTCAAAGCAAGAGCGTACGCTAACAAATCTGACACAGATTTCCAAAATGCAAGCGCGGGTGTCGTTGCTGGACGCGAAGAGGCCGGCTTAAACGCAAGCTACCAGCTGAATTCATCCATCGAGTTGAGCGCGGATTTGTTGAAAACGAAAGATAAATCAGGCGGAACAACTGATGGGGCGAGCAGAGATGCCGCTGGTATTACTGCATCGGTAAAACTGAATGA
>JAYUJX010000370.1:0-1402 GCA_043764955.1 Polaromonas sp. | reverse complement strand
GAGCCGCGTATCAAGGTGTCGTTTGCCGCACCTGAAGTATCGTCAGCCTCAGTGGGCGGGCTGGCCGCGCTGACCAACCATGCCTTGGGCATGGTGAGCACCGCAGCACACAATCCCAGCCAGTGGGTGCTGCGGCTAAATACTACAGATTTAATAGCTGATAAGGCAATATATTCGACGGCTAGAGCTATAAATGATCACGAAAATTGCCAGATCATCTATGCGGACGAAGATGTGCTTGACGCCGCCGACCAGCGCTGCGAGCCCTACTTCAAGTGCGACTGGAACCCGGACCTGCATGTGTCGAACAACCTGATCGGTCGTTTTGGCATGTATGCCACCGCACTGGTGCGGGAGGTGGGCGGCTATTGCGATGACAGCGATGATGTGATGGACTTTGACCTGTCCCTGCGCTGTGTGGAGTGGGTCAAAGCCGAGCACATTTGCCACGTGCCGCAGATGTTGTTTCATGCGCGCCCACATCTGCCACAGAACGGCGCGACCGCGCAAACGCACGCCACGCTGAGTGCAGCGGGCCGGGCCACCGATGCCGGCAAGCTGGCGCTGGACGCACATTTCCGCCGCCAGGGCATCCTAGCCAAGGCGGAAAACCTGGGCTATGGCTACCGCGTGCGTTACGCCCTGCCCATCGCCATGTCATCGTCTGTGGCCTTGCCGGTACCAGCAGCCGTCCCTTCGTTGCCATTGGTGAGCTTGATCATCCCCACCCGCAACGGCTTGGCTTTGCTGCGCCAGTGCATCGACAGCATTGTGCAAAAAACCACCTACCGCCAGTATGAAATCGTGGTTGTGGACAATGGCTCGGACGACCCGGCCACGCTGACGTATTTCCAGTCACTGTCTCAAACGCCCAATATCCGTGTGTTGCGGATTGACGCACCCTTCAACTACTCGGCCTTGAACAATGCGGCGGTCAAGGTGGCCAAGGGTGAGCTGATCGGCCTGGTCAACAACGACATCGAGGTGATGACACCCGACTGGCTGGGCGAGCTGGTGAGCCATGCGCTGCGCCCCGGCGTGGGTGCGGTGGGTGCGCGCCTGTGGTTTCCTGACAAAACCCTGCAGCATGGCGGCATCATACTAGGCATTCATGGCTGGGCAGCGCACGCGCATAACCACTTCCCGCGTGGTAGCTTGGGCTACCAAGGGAGAATGGCTCTGGTGTCGGAGTTTTCTGCGGTAACAGGCGCCTGCTTGCTTGTGCGGAAAAGCAGCTTTGAGGCGGTAGGCGGCTTAAACGAAGTCGATTTGAAAATATCTTGTAACGACGTTGATTTTTGTTTGAAGCTCAAGAAAATCGGACTCCGAAATGTGTGGACGCCGTTTGCCGACTTGGTACACCACGAATCTGCGACGCGCGGTTTTGAAGACACGCCCGCCA
>JAYUJX010000369.1:0-5056 GCA_043764955.1 Polaromonas sp. | reverse complement strand
ACGACACGCCGCCATCCACCACCAGCGTCGCGCCGACCACGTAGTCGCCTGCTCGCGAAGCGAGGTAAATCGCCGCGCCCGCCATGTCTTCGTCGACGCCCACACGTCCCGCAGGCACGCGCATGGCAACCTTGTCGCCATGGTCACGTGCCACTTTGTTCATCTCAGAGGCAAAAGCGCCCGGCGCAATGGCGGAAACGGCGATGTTGTCCCGTGCCAAACGCAGCGCCATGCGCTTGGTCAGGTGAATCAAGCCGGCTTTGCTGGCAGCGTAGGAGTAAGTTTCTTGCGCGTTGATAGAAACACCGTCGATGGATGCAATGTTGATGACCTTGGCAACTTGGGTTTTTGCGGCTTTGCGCAAGGCTGGCGTGAGTATTTGCGTCAAAAAGAAGGGTGCTTTCAGGTTCAAGTCAACCACCTTGTCCCAGCCAGATTCAGGGAAGGTGTCGTAATCTTCACCCCAGGCAGCGCCTGCGTTGTTGACCAGTATGTCGAGTTGCGGCTCTAACGCCATGTAAGCATCGGCCAGCGTCTGCGCACCCGCCACGGTGGAGACATCACCTGGAATGGCGATGCAGGTGCCGAATTGAGACAGTTCTTGGGCGGTGGTTATGCACGCCTGCGCTTTGCGGGCAGAAATATAGACTTTCGCGCCTTGTGCCAAAAAGCCTTTGGCAATCATGCGGCCGATACCGCGTGAGCCGCCGGTAATCAGCGCGGTGCGTCCTTTGAGGGAGAAAAGATCGGTCATGCCAGCGCTCATGTTGTGTCCTTTTAAACGAAAGTCAGGAGAAATTTAAGCAAAAAACAAAGCATAACGACAAGCGCCATAAAGCCGCGTCGCCAAGGTGCTAAAAAAGCCCTAAAAAGAAGTCTGTGAAAATAGAGCCAAAAGCTGAGATAATACGAAGTTAACTTCTACCAACCCATCATTTCACTGGAGCTCATCATGGCCAAAGTATTCAGAACCGAAGCAGACCGCAAAGCAACACCACGCCCCGTCGCGCCAAAAGGCGTGTGCTACACCACAGGCAAAGGTCAAAAGATCAGCTTAGAGCGTGGTGCACACACCAACAGCAAAAAAAACCCAGGTAAGCGTCCGCACCAAGGTTGATTCTTTTGGCCGCGTAAGCTGGCTAAACAAAAAAGCGCTCTATACGTCAGGCATAGAGCGCTTTTTTTATGTCGACAATAAATCTACATGGTTAACTCACATATTCCGTCGATACTGCCCACCCACCTCAAACAGCGCATTGGTGATCTGCCCCAGCGAGCACACCCGCACGGCATCCATCAGCACCTCGAACACATTGGCGTTGGCGATCACGGCTTGTTGCAGGCGTTTCAACATCGCAGGTGATTCGTTAGCGTGCAGAGCGTGGAAATCATTTAGCCGCTTCAGCTGACTTTGCTTCTCTTCGTCCGTCGAACGAGCCAGCTCCAGCTTGTCTTGCACCACATCGCCCTTGGGGTTTCTGAAGGTGTTGACGCCGATGATGGGCAGCTCGCCGGTGTGTTTCAGCATCTCGTAGTGCATCGACTCGTCCTGGATCCGGCCGCGCTGGTAGCCGGTCTCCATCGCACCGAGGACGCCACCACGCTCGGCAATGCGCTCAAACTCAGCTAAAACTGCTTCTTCCAGCAACTCGGTCAACTCTTCGATGATGAAAGCGCCCTGGGATGGGTTTTCGTTCTTCGCCAAGCCCCATTCACGGTTGATGATGAGCTGGATCGCCATCGCCCGGCGCACCGAATCCTCGGTCGGCGTGGTGATGGCTTCGTCGAAGGCGTTGGTGTGCAGGCTGTTGCAGTTGTCGTAGATCGCAATCAGCGCCTGCAAGGTGGTGCGGATGTCGTTGAACTGGATCTCCTGCGCGTGCAGGCTGCGGCCACTGGTCTGGATGTGGTATTTGAGCTTCTGGCTGCGCTCGTTGGCACCGTACTTCTCCTTCATCGCCACTGCCCAAATACGACGCGCCACACGGCCCATCACGGTGTACTCGGGGTCCATGCCGTTGCTGAAGAAGAAGCTCAGGTTCGGTGCAAAGTCGTCGATGTGCATGCCGCGCGCCAGGTAGGCCTCGACAAAGGTGAAGCCGTTGGACAGCGTGAAGGCGAGTTGGCTGATCGGGTTCGCGCCTGCTTCGGCGATGTGGTAGCCAGAAATCGAGACGCTGTAGAAGTTGCGAACGCGGTTGTGCACAAAGTATTCGGCAATATCACCCATCACTTTGAGGCTGAACTCGGTGCTGAAGATACAGGTGTTCTGGCCTTGGTCTTCCTTTAAAATATCTGCCTGCACCGTGCCGCGCACGTTTTCCTGCACCCATTCTTTGATTTTTGAGGTCTCGGTCTCGGTCGGTTCCCTGCCATTGTCGGTTTTGAACTTGGCGATGTTCTGGTCGATGGCGGTATTCATGAACATGGCCAGAATGCTAGGCGCCGGGCCGTTGATGGTCATGGACACGCTGGTGGACGGGCTGCACAGGTCGAAACCGTCGTACAGCACCTTCATGTCGTCCAGCGTGGCGATACTGACACCAGAGTTGCCTACTTTGCCGTAGATGTCGGGTCGCAAATCAGGGTCGTTGCCGTACAAGGTGACCGAGTCAAACGCGGTGGACAGGCGTTTCGCCGCCATGCCCGAGCTGAGCAGCTTGAAGCGAGTGTTGGTGCGAAAAGCGTCGCCTTCACCAGCAAACATGCGGGTCGGGTCTTCACCCTCGCGCTTGAAGGCAAAGGTGCCGGCGGTGTAGGGGTAGCTGCCGGGCACGTTGTCCAGCATCAGCCACTTGAGCACTTCGCCGTGGTCCTCATACTGCGGCAGGGCGACTTTGCGGATGGTGGTGCCGCTGAGCGACTTGCTGGTCAACGCGGTGCGGATCTCTTTGTCGCGGATTTTGACGACGTACTCGTCACCGGCGTAGGCTTGTTGCATGTCTGGCCATTGGGCAATCAGGTGGCGGGCATCGGCGTCCATGCGTGCTTTGCGATGACCAGCTAAATCCAAAGCAGCTTCGGCCGCCGGTGCGCGGTCAGGTTTGTCGATTTTGAGCATCGCCGCAGCCGCTTTGAGTTGCTGCACTTCGCGTGCCAGTTGCGACTGCTCGCGGGCGCGCTTTTTGTAGCCACGTACGGTGTCTGAGATTTCGGCCAAATAGCGGGTGCGGGCTGCGGGAACGACCGGCGTCTGGTTGGTGCTGTAGCGGACGTTGACGATGGGCAAAAGCCCCGTATTGTTAGTCGGTAGCTTCAAACCGAGTTCAACCAAGCGGCTTCTGAGGGCTTGATACAGCGCCGTCACGCCGTCGTCATTAAACCTAGCCGCCATCGTGCCAAAGACCGGCATCTGGTCAGCAGGCGTGGTCCAGGCTTCTTTGTTGCGTTGCACTTGTTTGGAAACATCACGCAGCGCATCGAGCGAGCCTTTGCGGTCAAACTTGTTGATGGCGACAAACTCGGCAAAGTCCAGCATGTCGATTTTTTCCAGCTGGCTGGCGGCACCAAACTCAGGGGTCATGACGTACATCGGCACATCGACATGCGGCACAATCGCCGCGTCGCCTTGGCCAATGCCAGAGGTTTCGACGATGACGAGGTCAAAGCCGGCGCATTTGCATGCGGCAATCACACCGGGCAGGGCGGGGCTGATTTCGGAGCCGAATTCGCGGGTGGCGAGTGATCTCATGAAGACGCGTTGGCAGGAATCATTCCCCTTTACCTTGTCATTCCCGCGAAGGCGGGAATCCATATCGTCGGCATGGATTCCCGCCTTCGCGGGAATGACAGATGAAGTAGCCCACGTCGAAATCGCATTCATCCGAATCCGATCACCCAACAGCGCACCGCCGGTTTTACGGCGCGATGGGTCGATGCTGATGACCGCAATACGCAAACTGTCGTTCAAATCCAAACGGAAACGGCGGATCAGCTCGTCCGTCAGGCTCGATTTACCCGCGCCACCGGTGCCGGTGATGCCTAAAACTGCTATTTTTTTAGTAGCAGCTTTGGCAATCAATTCGCTGGCCAGGGTCGGATTTACCGTGTTGTTTTCAAGGGCGGTGATGAGTTGCGACAAAGCACGCCAATTCGCATCGCTATGACCTTGAATGGCGTCTAGTTTGCTTGGTGCATATGCTGTCAAGTCTTTGTCGCAGCGCATCACCATCTCGCCGATCATGCCCTGCAAGCCCATGCGCTGGCCGTCTTCGGGGCTGAAGATGCGGGAAACGCCGTAGGCCTGCAGCTCGCGAATCTCGGGCGGCACAATCACGCCACCACCGCCGCCAAAGACCTGAATGTGTGCGCCGCCTCGGGCTTTGAGTAGATCAATCATGTACTTGAAGTACTCCACATGGCCGCCCTGGTACGAGCTGATGGCGATGCCCTGGGCATCTTCCTGCAGCGCGGCGGTGACCACTTCTTCGACGCTGCGGTTGTGCCCGAGGTGAATCACCTCTGCACCCATGCCCATGATGATGCGGCGCATGATGTTGATGGCGGCATCATGCCCGTCAAACAGGCTGGCTGCAGTCACAAAGCGCACTTTGTGGGTTGGCCGGTAGCTGGCAAGGGCTTTGTAGTCGGCGGACAGGTCGGTCATGGAGCGCTCCGGATGTGCAAAAGATGAGATCAGAACTCCTAGAGCTTACTTGACGTTTACGTAAACGTCAATCATCAAGTTTTTACTTGTTGAAATGGCGGTTTAAACGCGTAACTTTTTAGCGATTAACAAGCCAGTCAGCAATGCCGCCACAAAAACCAACGCATCAACCCCGCCAGATATAACAGATGCCATCGCTGGGCCTGGGCAATAGCCCGCCAAGCCCCAGCCCACACCAAACATGGCTGCGCCTGCAATAAGTTTGAAATCAACATCTTTGCGTGTAGGGAGTTCAAACTTATCAGACACCCAAGGTTTGCGCCCTTGGGTCGGGGTGATGGCAAAGGCCAGGAGTGTGATCATCAACGCGCCACCCATCACAAAAGCCAAGCTGGCGTCCCATGCACCAAAACGTTCTGGGGCGACAATGCCGCCGAAGTTCAAAAAGCC
>JAYUJX010000368.1:0-1408 GCA_043764955.1 Polaromonas sp. | reverse complement strand
CCGTTTTTGCAGCTTGGCGGCTTCATGCAGGGTCCAGGCCGGGTCGGCCAGGTGCGGCCGGGCGATGGCGCACAGGTCGGCGCGGCCGGCGGCGATGATGCTGTTGACCTGGTCTGCCTCGGTGATCGCGCCCACGGCGATGGTACGGATGCCCACTTCGTTGCGGATGCGGTCGGCAAACGGGGTTTGGTACATGCGGCCGTAGACCGGTTTGGCTGTACGCGTGGTTTGACCGGAGGACACGTCGATCATGTCGCAGCCGGCGGCTTTGAACAGTTTGGCGATGGCGACACCGTCATCCGCCGTGTTGCCGCCCTCCGCCCAGTCGTGCGCAGAGAGGCGCACGCTCATGGGCAGATGCGCTGGCCAAGCGGCGCGGATGGCGGCGAAGACTTCCAGCGGGTAGCGGCAGCGGTTTTCTATAGCGCCACCGTACTCGTCTGTGCGGATATTCGTCAGTGGCGACAAGAAGCTGGCGAGCAGGTAGCCGTGGGCGCAGTGCAGTTCCAGCCAGTCAAAACCGGCGTCTACGGCACGATGAGTAGCGGTGACGAATTCCTGCTTCAGCAAATCCATATCCGCACGACTCATCGCTTTGGGGGTCTGGTTTTGTTCGCCATAAGCCACAGCACTAGCCGCCAGCAGCGCCCAATTGCCGCTGGCAAGGGATTCGTCAGTCATCTCCCAGCCCAACTGGGTGGAGCCTTTGGGGCCGCTATGGCCGAGTTGCAGGCCGATTTTGGCGCTGCTTTGGCCGTGAACAAAATCGGTAATCCGTTTAAAAGCCAGCGTTTGCGCATCGTTCCACAAGCCGGTACAGGCGGGGGTGATACGGCCTTCGGGTGTCGGGCTGGTCATTTCCACCATCACCAAAGCCGCGCCGCCCAAGGCTCTGGCACCCAGATGGACAAGGTGGAAGTCCTGCACCACGCCGTCCACCGCGCTGTAGGTCGCCATGGGGGAGACGATGACGCGGTTTTTGAGAGTGGTGTCGCGTACTTTGAAGGGCAGCAGCATCGGAGGCAAATTCATCCGTTCGCCCTGAGCTTGTCGAAGGGTTTGCGTGGCATTGTCAGAGTGTTGTAGCCAGTTCTCATATCCGCCCAGCCAGCTTGCATCGCGCAGGCGCAGGTTTTCATGGCTGATGCGCTGGGAGCGGGTCAACAGCGAGTAGGCAAACTGCTCGATCTCCATGCCGCTGTAGCGCTGCACGTTTTCAAACCACTCGGTTGAATTGCGGGCGGCGTTCTGGATTTTCAGCACCTCGACGCTGCGGCGGGCTTCGTAGCCTTCCAGCACTTGTGCCATGTCGCCACTCTTGGCAAATTCATTGGCCAAATCAATCGCATCTTCCAATGCCAACTTTGTCCCGCTACCAATGGAAAAGTGCGCCGTGTGCGCGGCATCG
>JAYUJX010000367.1:0-5103 GCA_043764955.1 Polaromonas sp. | reverse complement strand
ACGGCAAGACACTGCTATCAAAATTTAAGCAAGGTGGCACGTATTTGTGGATTTCAGGCGTGTGCTGGAGCGTCATGTTCACCGCTTTTATGACGGCGTTGACGATGACCAGTGTTGCCAATGTCTTGATTACGCTGTCCTTGGGCCCGATGCTCACAGCATTATTTGCAAGGATATTCATTGGTCATAAACTACCTGCACGTACCATCATCGCGATCGTGATCGCGGGTTTTGGCATTGCTTATATGTATGCCGCGCAAATCAATTTGAGCGATATGAAGCAGCTCACGGGCATGTTGGTCGCGCTAGGTGTGCCGATTGCTGCAGCGGTGAATTGGACGTTGGTGCAGCATTCGCAAGCGCAGGGGCACGACGTTGATTTGGTGCCAGCCGTCATGGTGGGAGCGCTGATTTCTAGTTTGGTAACTTTCCCGCTGTCGATGCCGTTTCAAGCGTCTGGGCAAGATGTCGCTTTGCTTGCCATGCTGGGTTTGGTGCAGTTGGCTATTCCGTGCACCTTGGCTGTCGTGTGTGCTCGATTTCTCAAAGCGCCGGAAGTGTCATTGCTGGCGCTTTTGGAAATTATCTTTGGCATAGTACTGGCATGGGTCGGTGCAAACGAAAAGCCAGGCTTGCCGGTTTTGCTGGGCGGTGGCTTGGTGCTAGGTGCGCTGGTGTTCAACGAATGGCTGGGCATGCGTGAAAGGGCTGTCAAGGTATAGCGCCTCTATCGGGTAATAAGTTCTGGCACCATGATCTAACGCTATCATTCAGGTATGAATAAACAATATGGACGAGCCGATTTAGCCCGCATTGCCGCCAAAGATATGGTCGACCGTGGTTTGACCGCTGAATTTTCAGCGGCATCATTGAAGCAACTTGCGACTTTTGACAAACCAAGCCAAGAATCAGCGCCTGATATTCGAGACGTTAATATTCGAAATCTAAGCAGCTTGCTGTGGTGCTCCATCGACAACGAAGAGTCGCGTGATTTAGACCAGTTGAGCGTTTGCGAGCGTTTGCCAAACGGTGGCGTCAAAATTTTGGTGGCAATTGCAGATGTGGATACTTTGGTCAAAAAAGGCTCCCCCATTGACGATTGCGCACAGCAAAACACCACCTCGGTTTACACCGCAGCGCGCATCTTTCCGATGCTGCCAGAGCAGCTTTCAACCAATTTAACCTCACTCAATCCCCATGTAGACCGCCTGGCCATGGTGACCGAGATGGTTTTTGATGCTGAGGCAAAGATTGCATCGTCAACCATTTACCGTGCCAAAGTGCACAACCAAAGCAAACTTGCGTATGACGCTGTGGCGGCGTGGCTTGAAGGGAAGGGTGATATTCCCGCTGGCGTCAGAGCGATTGCTGGCATGGATGAGCAAATCCGCGTTCAAGATACCGTATCGCAAAAACTTCGTAAACGTCGGTTTGAACAAGGCGCTTTGGAATTTAGAACGATTCAATCGCGCACTATTTTTTCGGGTGACCAAGTCGTCGATGTTGAACAACAGCAACCCAACCGCGCCCGCCAATTGATTGAGGAGCTGATGCTGGCGACCAATGGCGTGACGGCGCGGTTTTTAGCATCTAAAGGCTATTCCGCGCTGTGCCGTGTGGTGCGTTCGCCCGAGCGCTGGCTAAAAATCGTAGAAGTTGCGAAAGACCTGGGTGAAGTATTGCCCGTTGAACCAGATTCCAAAGCGCTAGAGGTTTTTCTAAGAAAGCGCCATTTGGCTGACCCGTTGCGCTTTCCCGATTTGTCATTGGTCGTTGTCAAACTCATGGGCGCGGGTGAATATGCTGTGCAGTCGGCTGGTGCAGTCCCCGTCGGGCATTTTGGTTTGGCGGTTCGCGAGTATTCGCACGCCACAGCGCCCAACCGTCGCTTTGCCGATTTGATAACCCAGCGCATCCTCAAAGCAGCCATTCTTGGCGCACCTGCGCCATATTCCGACGCACAACTTGAGGCATTGGCAAAACATTGCAACGAACAAGGCAGCGATGCCAACAAAGTAGAGCGCCAAGTGCGCAAGTCGGAAGCCGCACTGGTGCTGCAATCACGCATCGGCGAGGTTTTTGACGGCATTGTGACCAGCGCATCCAGCAAAGGCGTGTGGGTGCGGGTGTTCCATCCGCCGGTTGATGGCAGATTGTCTGGCCCGGGTGCTGCGCCTCGCATCGGCCAAAAAGTCAAAGCAAAGCTGACTTTGGCCGATGTAGAACGTGGATTTATTGATTTTATGGAAGTGCGTTGATGTCTATACATTTGACAGTAAATTTGCCAACAGCTTTGGCAGCAATTTCGGAAGTTAAGACGGAGATCAAAGGTCACACCGGTTTTATCAGCCTGAATCGCCCCAAAGCGCTGAACGCGCTCAGCTTGCCCATGATTCGGGCGTTGATGGCTCAGCTGTTGACTTGGAAGGACGATGCCAGCGTCAAACAAGTCGCGATTCGCGGCATGAGCAGACCGACGGCTGAGGGTGTCGAAGTCCCCTTTGGCAACTTTTCTGCCGGCGGCGATATTCGCTTCTTCCATCAAGCCATCCAAACCGGCAACCCTGCGCTGGAAGACTTTTTCACCGAAGAGTACGCGCTGAATCACCAGATTGCCAACTACCCAAAACCCTATATCGCCTTCATGGATGGCTTGGTTTTTGGCGGCGGCATGGGCATTTCTCAGGGTGCCAGCCACCGCATCGTCACCGAACGCACTAAAATGGCCATGCCTGAAACGGGGATTGGGTTATTTCCAGACGTCGGTGGGGGCTACTTTTTAAGCCGATGCCCAGGTTTTGTGGGCGAGTACTTGGCGTTAACGGGTGTGCAAATTGGCGCGGATGACGCTGTAGCCTATGGTTTGGCAGATGTCAAAGTTAGCTCAGATTCATTAGCGCCCTTGTGGAAATTACTTGAAACACAACTTGCATCTGAAATTGCTATTAATAATATAGCTACTAAATCACTAAATACGCCGGCTATAGCCATAATTGATGCATATTTTTCACGATCTAGCTTGTCGCAAATCATAGCTTCGCTTGATGCTTCAAATCAACCTTGGGAGCAGCAAACTGCCGCTACTTTACGAACCCGCTCACCGCTGATGCTGCACGTGGTTTTAGAGCAAATCCGCCGTGGCCGGCACCTCAATTTAGCGCAAAATCTTCAAATGGAGCGCGGCATGGTTCGCCATTGTTTTTACACGGCGCATTTGGGTAGATTTGGCAATGCTTCGGAGACAGTTGAAGGCATCCGTGCCCTAGCGGTGGACAAAGACCATACCCCGCGCTGGAATCCTGCCCAAATCAGCGAAGTGACAAACGACATGGTCGCCCCGTTTTTCGTGAGCGCTTGGCCAGACTATGCGCATCCCTTGGCGCATTTAGGCGAAGTCTGATTTACACTTGTCAGCATGTCCACCTATTTAGAAGCTGCCATACTGAACGTGAACGCCGAGCGTGACAACGACTATTTCACGTCAACCATTGTGGGCTTGCCCGCTGAAGTCGTGTTGGGACTAGCCTACACCCAGCGAAAACTCAGCCAACATCCCACCATCAGCATTGACGCCATCACCGCTGCGGTTTGGCACTCCGATGCAGCCCACGCTTTGCTGAAGCAGCAGATCAAGCAAACGCCCAAAACGCTAGGTTTGCAGTTTCCTGCTGGTAGCTTTGCCCGTAAGCGGTCTGAAAAGTCTAATTTTATGGCATTTTTGCTTGGCTTTGGTTTGTGTGCTGCCTTGGGTTATCTTTATATAACGCAGCCGCGGTTGCAGCAATTGCTTGGTTTTTGATACTCAATTTTTAACATGACAGACAACCTAGCATCTCCCGCGCCGCAGCAAGACAATTTGGTCATAGACCCGCTGGGCATGAACATTGTCAACCGCATCGCGCCTGATTCCACCATGCAAGGTGATGTGTCGTTTTCTGGCGGCTTGCTGGTGCAGGGCAATTTGGCAGGTGCTGGGCTGGTGATGGGGCGCTTGGTTGTGTGGCACGGCGCGCAGGTGCAAGGCCATTTTCGGGTGATGGGTGATTTGTACGTGTTTGGCCGCATTGGCGCGGTGGAGGCGGATGCGAACGAAACGGTGATTGAATGCATGGGCACAGCGTATATTGCCAGCACGGCAGCGACGACCGGCACGATTACTGCGCAAAGACTGCGTTTGTACGAAGGAGCAGATTTGCAAGGGCCATTCAAAACTATTAAGAACATGCAGTCTTTGCCTGAATTAGACAAAACGGCATAAAAGCAGCTAAACAACACCTAACTAGCCTCTAACGAGCCTAAAGATAATGTTAAATCGTGTGACACTTGCATAAGGACATATTCATGATCAATTATCCAAACAACCATCAAAGAAACGACCAACCAAACATGACGGCACTGGGGCAAGCCATGCCAGACGTGTTGAAAACACCGGTTTTGACACAAATCGAGACATTGGAGGTGGATGAAAAAGATGCGAGCAGCAGCGCAACTGGCGGTGCTGTTAAAGCGGGCAAGCTGTGCATGATTGAAGAAGGCATCACCTTCACGGGTAACGCAGCTTTGCAGAGCACATGCACCATTGCAGGGCAAATTGTGGGTAATTTGAAAGAGCAGGCGGGTGCAACGTCACAAATCGTCATCACCGAAACCGGCTCCGTCAAAGGCGATATTTTTTCGCACAAAGTCTCCGTCATGGGCGCATGCAACGGCACCATTGATGCCAGCGGTGGCAGTGTCGATTTGCATGCTGAATCAGTGGTCAACGGACACATTCGCTACGGCCAATTGCAAGTCAACGGCGCTGATTTGAACGCGACGCTAGAGCGTGTTGCCAAAGCCGCAAGCTAATTGAACGATTTAAGCAACAACATCAAAAATAATATCAATTTAGCGTCAACAAGCAGTGATAACAAGTGAAGAGTTGAGGGTGGCTGCACTCAGTGCGTCTGCCAAACGTGGCAAATGGGTGGCTAGGCGGCGTGTTTTTCGCCGTTGGTTGGGATGGGTGACTTGGAGCATCGTTCTGCCAGTTATCGGCTTGCTGTCGCTCATCGCCGTGCTGGCTGGCTTGGCGTTTTGGCAATACTTGGGTCACGATGCGGC
>JAYUJX010000366.1:0-1420 GCA_043764955.1 Polaromonas sp. | reverse complement strand
CCACATATTGTGCACACTATTTCCACTCATTAACCACTTATTGTGCACACTATTTCCACTCATTTTATACTTATTGAGCACACTATTTCCACTCATTTACCACATATTGTGCACACTATTTCCACTCATTAACCACTTATTGAGCACACTATTTCCACTTATTTATCACTCATTATGCTTCTATTTGAAGGTGGTGGTAGTGAAGTTAACAGATCTATTTCAGAGGATGGTACTCAAAGATCAGTTACCAGATCTAGAAGACAAGGTTGATTCATAAAATTTGTTTATTTGAAGTGTCCTCGTCACGTTTTTTCTTAATGATAAGTTACGATATTTAATTAATTGCGAATCATTGACAACTGCAGTTGAAGACAGTGTAGTAGGAAACATAAATAGTATTGGAATCACGTCACGGACAGCCTTATTAAGTGATTGATGATGCACCTTAATTTAAGTAAGTGTAATACTATAGTTAATTACTCAATTTGTTTTCCTCAATAATTCTCTGATTAGGTTTGGGTACATCTTCACCTTCTGATATAACTCCGAGGGAAATTTATTCCCGAACCAGCTCACTAGGTAATGGAGCTCACTAGTAAGTTTTATTGGTAATTTACTCCTAACATTTCTTTCTAATTTTATATTCATAGTAGGTACCGGTGTTGCAATATCAGAAGTTCAAAGTCGTCCTACTAACTTATCAGGTGCGATTTTTCTTAAATGCGTTACGAAGTTATTCGGTCCAAAACTCTTCTTATCAGACCCATTATCGTTTAGGTATAGATCCTATACAACCTATAGAAGTTACTCAGCCTGCAACATCGTCAAGTAGTAGCTCATCAGGTACTGGATTTGATGATTAGATATATTAGATGATGAGTGCAACTTTCATTCTTACAGCAATACTAACTTTATACTGATACCGTTAGGTTCTGGTGTTGCTGTAGCAGCAATTAGAAGACAGCCTGCAACATCGTCAAGTAGAAGCTCATCAGGAACTGGATTTGATGATGAGTGCACTCACTCACTCACTCACTCACTCACTCACTCACTCACTCACTCACTCACTAATTCACTCACTCACAGTGTCACTCACTCACTCACTCACTCACAGTGTCACTCACTCACTCACTCACTCAGCCGTTGGGACTGCTCGAAGAAGCTCTCCGCGTCTTGCGGAGTGATGTAATCGCCTTTCAAGACGAATATCTCTCGCTGCATCTGCATAGTCTGTGGGAACAGTATAGTCTGAGCCACTGAAGACTGTGAGGTTTGGGTGGCATTTAAAATACTCCCGTCCTCTTCTAGTGCTTCCTCTTCCTCAATTTCATCAACTGGAGGATGTTCGAGGAGTTTACCCTCATCGTCGTAGCGAGGGTAAGATGCTTCTTCGTCATCGGCCATGGTATATGACTTCGAG
>JAYUJX010000365.1:0-5109 GCA_043764955.1 Polaromonas sp. | reverse complement strand
TCCGGTATCGCGCATAGCTGTAGGCGGTGCCAGCGTGATGGCTCCCATGCTTGTGGCTAATAGTCAATTGGCCGGGTTGATAGAGCC
The DNA here is from genome assembly GCA_043764955.1 of Polaromonas sp. Classification (GTDB taxonomy): domain Bacteria; phylum Pseudomonadota; class Gammaproteobacteria; order Burkholderiales; family Burkholderiaceae_C; genus Aalborgiella. The sequence continues at coordinate 5,022 of JAYUJX010000365.1, read as the reverse complement.
AGTTTTACGAGATGATCGTTTTGCAGCGTGGCCAGTGTGGTATTGGCTGGCGATCAGCTGGTGCGTGCTCATGGTGGCTTGGCTCGTGTTTTGGTTATTTCACTGGGCAGGCCAAAAGCAAGCAAGTAGCGGTTTGCACGTCAATTGGCGGCATCCGCAGATGCATGCATTACTAGAGATAGGCTGCGTGATGGGCTTTTACGCCATCTTCTCGCCACTTTTGGCGTTTGCATTGTATTTTGGTCTCTACCACTGCACGGCCCATATTGCACGCGTGAAAAGGGCTGTGATCAACCACTATGGATTATCGAACAGACAGGTGGCTTGGGCTTGGTTCTCAAGCATGTTGTTGACCGGCTTATTAATGGCTGCTCTTTGGCAGTGGTTGCTTAGCACGGGGCAATCGGCGGATCGCTTGGACGCACAAGTGTTGCACTGGTTGATCGTGGCGTTAGGAGCTGTCACGGTACCCCATTTGCTCTTGGTTAGTTACAGCCGTCGTTGGCTACAACAGCCAGAACTCATTTAAAAATTATCATTTAAATTAGGAAATATAATACGTCTCAGCCAGCGTTTTTATTGATTAAAAAGCTATTAAATTTGTAGCAAAAACATTAAATTCAAACTATTTTTGACTCTTTCGGCTTCTTTGTAATGCAGCACGGTGGTGATGTGTTGGTGTTCGGGCGTTGCCATTTATTTAAGATTTAATTCGGAAAGGGATTGATGATTTTTACCCCAAAGCGCTCAAAATCGTTGACGTTACGCGTCACCACAGTCAATTTGTTGACGATAGCGGTGGCCGCAATCATGGCATCCTCGGTAACCGCGGCTGATTGCTTATGCACCAGCTTAGCCCACAGCCTGAAGACTTCTGCCGTCACAGGTAGCATGTTGTAGGTATCAGCCACTTGATCAGCCCAGAATTCGATACTAGCTGCCTTGTCGGCATCTTGTTCGCGGGTGAGTTCGATGCCAGCTTGGATTTCTCCCAAAGTCACAGCGCTTATGTTTAAGTCTGTATCGTCAACCGCGCTCAACCAAGCCAGTACAGCGCAGTGCGGTTGAGGTCGCCGAAATTCGGAGATCACATTTGTATCAAGCAAGTACATGCTTTTTGTAGTTCAGGAGTAGGACGATGTTTCAATGTGCCACGTGCAGGTATTTCAAAATCGGCACGCCCGATATCACTCAATAGAAGCTCTTTGAGTGTCGGTTTGGCCGCGCTACTCATTCTCTTCCACTGCGCAATCGGCACCAAAATCGCCGTTTCCGCGCCACGCCTCGTCACAATTTGCGGGCCATTGGCAACGCATGCGTCTAAAAACTCACTAAATCGCGCTTTCGCGTCTTGGACAGGCCATGTGTGCATGGGAAACCTTGCTTTCTAATTGGCTTTATTATGAGACTAGTTATCTGACTAGTCGATAAGTGCCAATTACCTTAATATTTTGAAATCACCCTTTAAATTGGCATCTAGCCGGCGTATTTATTTGCTGATCTGCTATGAAATTTGCAGTAAAAAACTTTCTGCACTGACTTTATGCCAGTAGTTTTTATAGACTTTGTGGTCATCGCTGATGTTCTCGTCCAAGAGCGAGCCAGCTTTGACGCGGGGCACGACGTTGGCCAACAGGCGGACTTCGCCTTCGCTGACGCGCTGGGAAATGTGGAAGGCGGTGATGTCTTGCGGGTGCTGCAGGCCTGCCGCTTGCACCATTTCTTTGAGTGCTTCTAGGGTTTTCTCATGGTACTGATAAACGCGCTCAGCCTTGTCGGGCACGACCAAGGCTTGCTGGCGGTGGGCGTCTTGGGTGGTGACACCAGTGGGGCAATTGCCAGTGTGGCAGGTTTGCGCTTGGATGCAACCTAACGAGAACATAAAGCCCCGAGCTGAGTTGCACCAATCAGCGCCCAGCGCCATCATGCGGCTGATATCGAAGGCGCTGACGACTTTACCGGCACAGCCTATTTTTATTTTTTCGCGTAAGTTAACGCCTTTTAGCGTGTTATGCACCAACAAGAGGCCTTCTTGCAGCGGACTACCCACATGATCGGTAAATTCCAAGGGCGCAGCGCCTGTGCCGCCCTCAGCCCCATCCACGACGATAAAGTCTGGCGTGATGCCGGTTTTTTGCATGGCTTTGACGATGGCAAACCATTCCCAGGCGTGGCCGATACAGAGTTTGAAGCCGGTTGGCTTGCCACCTGACAATTTACGCAGCTTGGCTATGAACTGCAGCATCTCCACCGGCGTACTAAACGCGCTGTGGCTGGCAGGTGAAATGCAATCCACGCCGACCGCGACGCCCCGTGCGTTGGCAATTTCAATGGTCACCTTTGCGCCAGGCAGCACACCACCGTGGCCGGGTTTGGCACCTTGGCTGAGTTTCAGCTCAATCATTTTGACTTGTGGCAAGGTGGCGTTTTCAACGAATTTAGCCTCGCTGAACGTGCCATCGTCATTGCGGCAGCCAAAGTAGCCAGAGCCGACTTCCCAAATCAAATCGCCGCCATGCACGCGGTGGTGCTCTGAAATCGAGCCTTCGCCCGTATCGTGCGCAAAACCGCCCTTTTTAGCGCCTGCGTTGAGCGCCAAAATCGCGTTGGCGCTCAACGCCCCAAAACTCATGGCCGAAATATTAAAAATACTGGCGCTGTAGGGTTGAGAGGAATTTTCACCAATGGTGATGCGAAAGTCGTGCGATGCAAGCGTTGTGGGGGCGATGGAGTGGTTGATCCACTCGTAGCCTATGGCTTTGACGTCCAGCTGGGTGCCAAACGGGCGTTTGTCAGACTCACCCTTGGCGCGCTGGTAGACCAAAGAGCGCTGCGAGCGCGAGAATGGCGTGGCCTCAGCGTCGCTTTCAACAAAATACTGGCGCATTTCGGGACGAATGTATTCAAACAGGTAGCGAAAATGGCCGATCACTGGATAATTGCGCAAAATCGAGCGCTTGGTTTGCTTCAGGTCATAAAAACCCAGCACGCTTAATCCTGTAAACAGCGCAAACAAGAGCCAGCCGACCCCAAAACCGACAATGGTAAACACGCACAGCAAGGCAAAAAAGATGCACAGCACAAACGTGGTGTAGCGAACCGGGTAGTCGGCATTGAGCCGCTTGAGTTGTGTCAACATGTGCATTTTGAGGGGGTCACTTCAGAGATTTTTAAGAGCTTTTATAGGAGGCTATAGATTAGCGCGAGATAATAGCAGTATATTTTCAAAATCAACAACGCTTACAGCCATGCCAATCAGCAGCAACACCCCTTCCGACGACGGCGCTTCAACAGCGATGACGCCCGACGATTTCGACACGTTAGACGACATTTTGGACGAGCTGCGCACACGCAACTCCGAGACGCCGCAGTGGGAATTTTGCGAAGGCTTCATGGCCGCGCTGATTTGTGGCCGCCGCATCGTGACGCCTGACGAATACCTGCCCGTGCTGTTAGATACCGGTGAGGACGGCGAAGGCAAGTTTGCCGACGATGCGCAGTTTGAGTTGTTTTTCAAACTCTGGAGCCGCCGCTGGAAAGAAATCACCGAGTCGCTGGATGCTGACGTTGAAAGCCTGGAAGACGACCGCGCCTTTTACCCGCAAGTGATGGACGTGCGCGGCGTAATGGCCAGTTTGAGCCCCGAAGAGCGTGCCACCGCCATGCGCGACAACCCGGGCGAAGACGTACCGGCATTCGGTCAAGTCTGGGCGCTGGGCTTTATGTTTGCGGTGGAAGCGTGGCCAGACGACTGGGTTGCACCGCCCAAAGACAAAGACGCCATCAAATGGCTGAATGAGGCGCTGGGTGCGATGGTGGCGTTGACAGAAGACGACACCGGCCCTGTAGAGGTGTCTGTGCTAGAGCAAGAAGACGGCTCTGAAGGGCCACCCAGCATGTCCAAAGCACGGCTTGAAGCCTTTGGCGAAGCGGTGTGGGCGGTGTATGACTTGCGCGAAATGTGGCAATCTATTGGCCCACGCGTTGAGCAAGTCTTCAAAACCGCAGAGCCTGGGCGCAACGATTTATGCCACTGCGGCAGCGGGCGCAAGTATAAAAAGTGCCACGGCTTGAATTGATCCAGAAATCATCCGCTAAGCATTTCGACAGGCTCAATGCGAACGGTGGTTGTTTGAGTTAGGTTATTTTTTTAGCTAAAAATTTCTGCAAATTGTCATTCGCTTTGACTTGTACTTTGGCACGTAAAAACTGCGTCCACCCCACAATCAAGCCCGGCGCACCCAGCGCTTGGCGTGACCAAGCCCAGAAGTTGAAGCTGTCGTGGTGTTTAACGATCAAGCCAGCTTCGTTGAAGGTGAACTGCGCATCAATCTTGTTCAGCACCATGCGCCCTGTTCTGCTGAACAGGTAGTGAGCATCCCAATGCGCTTGGCCGCTAGAAGCGTCGGCCTTCACGCCACTGAAGTCCAAATGCCACGCGGCTTTGGCTGCAGGGTTACCCGCCGTTGCGCTGCACAACATGGTCCACATGCCCACGGTGTCAGTTTTGCCGTTTAACGTGAACACTTCGTCTTGAAACGTCACGTTATCGGCATAGCAAGTGGCCATGGTGGCGGCGTCTAGCTGGGCGAAGACGGTGTAGAAGCGGTTGCTAAATAATCAAACACTGCGCGTATACGCTGGCTAGAGCGGATTTCTCTGTGCACGGCCAGCCACATAGGCAGCGGCGGAATCACCAGCATGGGCAGCAGCTTGACCAAATCGGGCTGGTTGCGCCCCATGTAGTCCGCCACAAAACCAATACCGCAGCCCGCCAGCAGCGCCTGCCACTGCACGGTCAAGTCGTCGCTGCGCAGGGCGAACGATTCTTTGGTCAACACTTGGCCATAGTTGGCAAAGCCACGAATCATCACATCTTCTAGGTCGTAACCTATCAGCGCATGTTGAATCAAATCCTCTGGTTGCTGTGGTGCGCCGTGCTTGGCAATATAGCTTTTGTGAGCATAAATACCCACCGTCACGCTGCCCAGCTTTTTGGCGATCAGCGTGCCCTGCTCGGGC
>JAYUJX010000364.1:0-1423 GCA_043764955.1 Polaromonas sp. | reverse complement strand
GGTCAACAACGACATCGAGGTGATGACACCCGACTGGCTGGGCGAGCTGGTGAGCCATGCGCTGCGCCCCGGCGTGGGTGCGGTGGGTGCGCGCCTGTGGTTTCCTGACAAAACCCTGCAGCATGGCGGCATCATACTAGGCATTCATGGCTGGGCAGCGCACGCGCATAACCACTTCCCGCGTGGTAGCTTGGGCTACCAAGGGAGAATGGCTCTGGTGTCGGAGTTTTCTGCGGTAACAGGCGCCTGCTTGCTTGTGCGGAAAAGCAGCTTTGAGGCGGTAGGCGGCTTAAACGAAGTCGATTTGAAAATATCTTGTAACGACGTTGATTTTTGTTTGAAGCTCAAGAAAATCGGACTCCGAAATGTGTGGACGCCGTTTGCCGACTTGGTACACCACGAATCTGCGACGCGCGGTTTTGAAGACACGCCCGCCAAAAAAGCTCGCTTCGCCAGTGAATTGGCCTACATGCAGCAGCATTGGGGCGATACATTGCACCGTGACCCTGCCTACAGCCCTAATTTGACGTTGGACAACCAAGACTTTAGCTTGGCATGGCCCCCGCGCACGCCAAGCTTGAGCCGCAATTTGGACTTGCAGCCCGGCCAAGCGCCCTTGTATGAGCGGCTGACGACGTTACGCCGGGGCTTTGTCCGCGTTGCTTATTTTGCCGAAAATGTGCATAGCAGCACCTTCAGGTACAGGGCAGCGAATATGGCGGCGGTTTTGAACGCGCCGGCTTCAGTGCAAGACGTCAATACCAGCGCAGCGTGTTTTTTCTTGAGTGACCTGTCACATGCGGCTGACATTGAGACCAGTGCAGATATCTTGGTTATCAGCCGTGTGCGATACGACTTTGCTACCGCAGCTTTGGTGCAGAAATTCAAGGCGCAGAGCAAAAAGGTTTGGTTTGATATTGATGATTGGGTGTTTGACACACAGACGATTGGTTTGATTTTGCAAACGGCAGGGCAAACTGCGTCGGACGAGACGCTGAATTATTGGCATGCCGTGGTAAGTCGCATGGGACAAATGTTGCGGTTGTGTGATGGCGTGATCACAACGAATAGTTTTTTGGCTCAAAAAATCAAGCAATATGCAAATTTGCCCATTAATGTGATTCCCAACTTCGCCAACGCTCAGCAGTTGGCGGTGTCGTTGCCTATTTATGAGCACAAGTTGAACCAAGGCGAGCCATCTGACATTAGGCTCAAGAAGAGCGAGCAAAAGAGCGTCAAGTTGGGCTATTTCAGTGGTTCAGCTTCGCATAACCGCGATATTGCTTTGCTGTTTCCTGCACTAGAAATCATCATGGCGGGTGACCCGAGGGTGGAATTGGTATTGGTCGGGCCAGTTGAGTTGGCTGAGCGCTTTGAGCAAAACTACAGCCGCCGCATCACGCGCCATAGTTTCACTGATTAT
>JAYUJX010000363.1:0-1427 GCA_043764955.1 Polaromonas sp. | reverse complement strand
AGATGAACCCCGAAGTCATCGTTTCTGCCAACATCGGCTGCATCACCCATTTGCAAAGCGGCACGCCAACGCCTGTGAAGCACTGGGTGGAATTGCTGGATGAGGCTTTGAGTTAATCAAAAATTATCCATTAGCCGAAATTTCGTCATTCCCGCGAAGGCGGGAATCCATGCGGGCACTTGTAGATTCCCGCCTTCGCGGGAATGACGGGATGTAGGTTTTCAAAGCATTCATAGGTCGCATCATGCCACAACGCCCTGAAACAAATTGTCAAAATTACTACTGGTCACGCGCCCAACTTCTTCGACATCCAAGCCTTTTATTTCCGCAATCTTTTTCGCCACAAAGGGCACGTAAGACGGATTATTCGTTTTGCCACGGTACGGCATGGGCGCTAAATAGGGGCTGTCAGTTTCTATCAACAACCTGTCCATAGGCACAAAAGCCGCCACATCGCGCAAATCTTGTGCTGATTTAAACGTCAATATGCCTGAAAGCGAGATGTAAAACCCCAAATCCAGCGCCGCACGGGCAACTTCTGCCGTCTCGGTAAAGCAGTGAAACACACCGCCGGCCGACTTTACACCCAAGTTTCCCTCGGTTTCGCCCTCTTCCTTTAAGATCGCAATCGTGTCAGCAGATGATGCACGGGTATGGATCACCAAGGGCTTGCGTACATGCTGCGCTGCGCGAATATGCGTCCGAAAACGCTCACGCTGCCACGCCATATCAGCCACCGTGCGGTCACCGAGCCGGAAATAGTCCAACCCCGTCTCTCCAATCCCCACCACGCGCGGCAGGCCAGCGCGTTGCACTAAGTCGTCAAACGTCGGCTCACGCAACTCCTTGCCAGGTTCCACCTCTCCCACATTTTTCGCCTCGTTGTCAGGATGCACCCCAACCGTCGCCCAAAAGTTGTCATAGCTCGTCGCCAAGTTGTGCACAGACTCAAACTCCTCCATCGTCGTGCAAATGCACAAAGCCCGCGTCACCCGCGCCTCCGCCATCGCGGTGCGGATTTGCGGTAGCTGGGACATCAGCTCAGGGAAGACGAGGTGGCAATGGGAGTCGGTGAACATGGGAATCAAGTGTATTTAGAAGAAATCGATTATTTAGGCGTCAAATATGGCTCTAGCCGGCGTATTTATTTCCTAAGGTGCTATTTTATTTATAGTATTCATGGCGTCAATGCTTCCCCGCCATCACCCGCTGCGCCCCGCTCACCAACGCTTCCAGCATCAAACCGGCGTTGAACGGGTGTTCCACGGTTCGGGCGGTGGCTGACAGGGTTTTGTGCCATGCGGCTAGGGATGTGTAGCTGGGCATGGCAGTTGGTAAATCTGCGGGTTTGAAGAAGCGTGGTGCTGCGCCGGATTTGGCGGCCATGAGGTCGTGGCAGAGCTTTTGTTGGGCGTCTAGCAGGTCGG
>JAYUJX010000362.1:0-1427 GCA_043764955.1 Polaromonas sp. | reverse complement strand
TGTTTGTTGCATTTGCATTAAATATATGATGTAATTGCATCATGAATGCACAAACCGTAGCCCCCTACTTCGTCACCCAACGCGACAAAACGCTGTCTGCACTGGGCCAATTCATTGATATTGATGAGCTAAATAGCCTTAGCCAATCCTCATCATTTATAGGTGTACGGGAAGGCAAGGCTTGGGTAGATGACAGTGTTGGTTTGCCGGCTGCGTTCAACAGCGAAAAAGCCGTGTCCATCTTGCGCCAAGGCATCTCTAGCCGCGCGATTGAGCCGCTGTCTGACTTGTTTGGTGTGGGTAAAGGCGATTTTGCGGCTTATTTGGATTTAGACCGAACCACCGCCCTGCGCCGCGCGAACAAAGACCAAGCGCTGCCCATGCACGCGGCTGAAGGGGTGCTGCGTCTCTTGGAGCTGGAGGCGATGGCGACGGACACGTTTGAGTCTGACGACGCCGCCCACGGCTGGCTGCGACGCCAACACCCGATGCTGGAGGGTGAATGCCCGCTGGAGGCGGCCAAAACGTCGTTTGGCACACGACGGGTGAAGGACATGCTGGTTGCCATCAAATATGGTGGTGTGGTTTGAATGTGGGTTTAGTAGCTGGCGTGGCATCGGAAGTTCATGTTTGGCGAATCGCCTATTCGGGTGCTCTGAATCTCGCCAGCCTCGGCTTTGGCTCCACGCTGGGCGATGGCCGCTGGCACATGGGCGCACCGCAGTCGCCGCAAATCGTCTACGCCGCCAGCAGCCGCGCGCTGTGCCAGCTTGAAAAACGGGTGCATTACAACGGCGCAGCGCCTAAAAACATGGCTTTGATGCGGTTGGAACTGCCTGAAGACGCGGTTTGTTTGGATGCTGAAAATTTAGGATTGCAGCCAGATTGGAGAGCACAACAAGCTAGAACGCAGCAGCTAGGTATGCACTGGCTGGCGTCCAAGACCAGCTTGGGTCTGTGGATGCCATCGTTTGTGGAACCAGCGGAGCGCAATTTGCTGATCAACCCTGCACATGCGGATTACGCCCAGATCAAGCTGGTGGTTGAGAAGAATCCGTTTGTATTCGATCCACGGCTTTTTTAAAGGTAATTTTTGGCTGTAGCCGGCACATTCATTGCGCAAGGTGCTATTTTTTATATAGCAAAATGCCAAAGTCGACTTTGCAGTATTTTCACTGGTCAAATCGTGACTTCTAAATCGAAGCGCGACAGCGCGGATTGAGTTCGAACAATACCTCAGCAGGTGTTTTAAATCCCAAACACTCACGCGGTCTATTGTTCAATTCAAACTCAATCTGAGCCAATTCTTGAGTATTGATCAAACTAATCGGCTTACCCTTTGGGATATATTGCCTGATTAACCCGATCGTATTTTCATTGGTACCACGCTGATTCGGTCTTTGCGGATCACACACATACAACTTTGA
>JAYUJX010000361.1:0-1430 GCA_043764955.1 Polaromonas sp. | reverse complement strand
GCAGGCCCAAATAAAATGAAGATGGGCGGTACGGGCTCAAAGCAAGAAGACCAAATTTTGACTGCGGGTGCTGAAAAAGCCACCGGAACTAAGTTTATTTATGTGCCATTCAAGGGGGGTGGTGAGGTGGCTGTGCAGTTGGTGGGTAAGCACATTGATTCTTCTGTGAACAACCCTATTGAAGCCGTGGCTCAGTGGCGTGCAAATCAGTTGCGTGCTTTGTGTGTATTTGATGATACACGCATGCCATACAAAACCAAGGTGACCGATGCCCTGTCTTGGAACGACATTCCAACTTGTCAAGAAGCTGGTATTCCGACTGATTACGTGATGTTGCGAGGCATTTTCATGGCGCCTGGTGTGACCAAGGATCAAACCGACTTTTATCTTGATTTGTTGAAAAAAGTTCGTGAAACGCCTGATTGGAAAGAGTACATGGAAAAAGGCGCATTCAATCAAACCGCTTTGACGGGGGATGCCTATGTTAAATGGCTTGCTGCAGCTGAAGCCACACACCGCACACTCATGACGGAAGCTGGCTTCCTCGCTAAATAAGCGGCGGATATTGTTGGTTAAAGTCAAAACCGTTGCGCTGTTATCTGTATAACGGCGCAGCTTTCAAAAAATAAATCGCCTAATTTCTAGGCAAAAAACAAATAGCAGGGAGTTCCGAATGGAGCCAAACAAAAATGCGGGTGAAGCAGCGCGAAGTGGTGTTGCTACCTACGTAGTGGAGGCGGTCGTCGCCTTTTGTGTACTCACCTTAGGTGTGGTTGTCATCACAGGCAGCCGCAGCTTGGGTTCGGGGTGGACGACGGATGGCCCAGGCGCTGGCTATTTTCCTTTTTATATCGGTGTGATTCTTTGCATTGCAGGTCTTGGCATCATGTACCAAGCGTTGTTTGGTAAAAACAAGAACACAGATATTTTTGTCGATAACGAACAGCTGAAACTGGTGTTGTCAGTGTTCCTCCCAGCGCTTGTTTATGTACTCGCCGTACAGTTTTTGGGTCTGTATGTTGCCTCGGCTGTCTACATCGCTTTGTTCATGATTATTTTGGGGAAGTTCTCAAAAGTTAAAAGCGTGATCACAGCACTGTCTGTCGTCGTATTGTTTTTCTTCATGTTTGAAGTGTGGTTCAAGGTTCCTTTGTTCAAAGGGCGTCTTGATCCTTTGGCTTTCCTTGGCTATTGAATCAGCGCGCTTGATGCTTTCAATAAATATCAAACAACAAATAACTGGATAAGACAATGGAAGAACTAAACGCACTATTTCACGGCTTCAGCGTCATTTTGACGCCTATGAACATGCTACTGATGTTTGTAGGCATTATTTTGGGTGTTTTGATTGGCGTGTTGCCTGGCTTGGGTGGCGCTAACGGCGTCGCCATCTTGCTGCCGCTCACCTTCACGATGTCACCGACCTCGGC
>JAYUJX010000360.1:0-1431 GCA_043764955.1 Polaromonas sp. | reverse complement strand
GAGCGCCCATAAGCATTTCAAATGCCGCTCTCAACTCATGCCTTGCAACTTGACCACCCTGTGATGGAAACAGAAAGGGAGATAAATGTTTGGCAAGTGAATGGCCAATTGCAGAATCGGTCAACTTGAGAGACGTCTCCTCACAAGTAGAAAGCTTCCAAGCCAGCGTTTCATTGATTGCATCCCAAGTCTTCTCCATATCTTGCTGCGCTGCTTCCGGCTGCGTAGCCATGCCCAACTCTTGGGGTACGAGTTTTTCAAACACATATAAACTCGCATATGCCAGCAACTCCAATGGCGACAGAGCAGCAAACACCTGCCTCCATTTGTCAACCTCGGCCACTCGCAACCTATATGCAAACTCGAAAATATCAAGGACTTTACAAAGCTCTTCCACTGCGGGACTGGAAACAGCAATAGCCTCCAACTCCGCTCTTCTTGGTGACTGTTTCTGTAATACAAGCCCCGAGTAACGCACTGCACGCAGCAAGGTTTCAGGTGCGGTTTCAGCAATACGGGTTAGCAAACCAAGGTTTGTAACACGCTTTTGCCCCAAATATTGCGTTAAAGCCAACAGCATGGTCTCTGTTTTCCAAGCTTCTGCGGGTAACTTCGTTAGGAAACCACTATTCCAGAATGCTGCGTCCCTCTGTACGCGTGTGGCATTTTTGCCTTTCAGTAGCGGCCTAGCATCCAGATAGATGAGTGCAATCTCAGCTGCAACTGCACTCGGAGACATCCCCGAATCAATAAGCTTTTGAAAACGCTGGTCGTAATAGCTATGCATTTAAGGCCGAATAACATTTTGCAAATACTAACTCACCCACCCCAAAACCACCCCTTTTTCCTTAGCAAACTTCGCAGCTTGCGCTGTGACGGGGCTTAGGCAGACGTACATGACTTTGTCTGCGCCTTGGGCTTCTTGCTGAGTTACTAGGGCTTGCAGGGCTTCTAGGCCGTGGGTGGCGGCTTTGTAGCGTTTGGCGCTGACCAGGGTGATGTGGCCGGTTTTTTCTAGTTTGAAATCTGCCGCACCACTGCCGGACTTGGCATCAAGGCGGGTGACTTCAAAGCCTTGTTTGACCAGCTTGGCTTCAAGCTCGGCTGAAAAGTCGCGCCAATTGAGGGCGGACAGGCGGGTTAGCTCGGCTTCTACGGCGGCTGGCTTGGGTTTGCCCCATTGGCGTTTGAGGGCGACGGCACCTGTGATGACGAAGGGGAATGCGCCCATGATGCCGAAAAGGACGAGATGCTTGGGCAAAAGCGCGGCCATGAGCAGGCTGAACGCGGCGGCGATGAGGAAGCTGATCCACCACGGGTTGCGCAGAAGGATGGCGAAGATGGAGTTTTCGGCCATTTTGAATTTCATACAAACTTTCTGAATGTTTTAAATGTGCCACGATTGTCTACTAAGCCGTTCGCCCTGAGCCC
>JAYUJX010000359.1:0-1433 GCA_043764955.1 Polaromonas sp. | reverse complement strand
GCACAAGCTACTCCTGACCCCACCAGCAGCGCCCCCGCCAGCCCCGGCCCCTTGGTATAAGCCACCACGTCGATATCACCCAGATTCAGCCCAGATTTGTCCAACACCTGCTTCGTCAATGGCAACACCCGCCGAATATGGTCGCGGCTAGCCAGCTCAGGCACCACGCCGCCAAAGGCCTGGTGCATTTCGATCTGGCTATGCAGCGCGTCCGACAGCAGCACAGGCAAAGCGCTGCCCTCAGTTTTAACAAGTGCCACGCCGGTTTCGTCGCAGCTGGATTCGATACCTAGGATAATCATGAATGAGTCATGTGGTGAATTTAAAGTATTAAAATGGCTTGTAGCCGGCATATTTATTGCCTAAGCAGCTATATTATTTATAGCGAATATGACGCATCAGTCATAATGCCCACGACACTGGGCGATGATGATATCGTCACCATCCATCAGATAAACAATCCGATGCTCATCTGTGATACGGCGTGACCAGTAGCCTGAGAGGTTTTGCTTCAGTTGCTCAGGCTTGCCAATGCCGTCAAACGGGTCACGCCCTATGTCCCTAATCAAATTGTTTATTTTTTTGAGTATGGCTTTGTCGGTAAGCTGCCAGTGCAAGTAATCGTCCCAGCCCGCATCTTCAAAACTGATCATTCGTCAATCAGTTCGCGCGGGTGAATATTCAGGCGTTTGTTGATGTTATCCACAGATTTCAGTAACCGTGGACCATTTTTTCCACGCAGCAAAAACAGCGTTTCTTTCCAAGACTCAAACTCACGCAGAGACATCAGCACTGCCGGCTCAGCCTTTTGGCGGGTAATAACGGTGAAATCGCTGTCATTCACCACCCGGTCTAAGTGGGCGGCTAAGTTGTTGCGGGCTTCGGAGTAGGTGATGGCTTGCATGGATTCATTGTACAACTATTTGAACAATGTCAACTGCTTTAGCAGCAAATTGGCATTCCTGAAGTAAAGGGAGTTTGATTGAGCTAGTCGAAATTTTGAACTTATTCAATTACAGTCACGTGATGAATATTCAGTCACCAACTAAACAAACAGTCATAGAGGCGGTCGTTTTTTGTAGTGTCGTGCCAGCAGTTGTTTTTGGTGCAACATCTTTAAATCCGTTGCTAGCGTTATGGATTGCATTTATTAGTCTTTCACATGTATTAGTTTTGGCACTACCAATATTTCTAATTCTGAATCGCTACGGACTTGTAAACATCTTTACCAGCACTTTTTTTGGGGCACTAATTGGTGGCCTACCCGCAGCTTTGATCTTTTCAGACATTCCTGGTCAATATTTGCCTTTCGCAGGTTTCGGCGCCGCATCAGGTTTGCTATTTTCACTTTATATATTCTGGAAAAATAAGTATAAATAATATAGCACTTTAGGCAATAAATACGCCGGCTATAGCCCAAAAGTACCCCTAAA
>JAYUJX010000358.1:0-1433 GCA_043764955.1 Polaromonas sp. | reverse complement strand
AATCTTTGGTAAATAATTTAAACCCGAAGTAAAAGAACAAGGGTGCAACGAAGTACCAGGTAAAAAATAAATGTCCGATTCTGCCAAAATGAAATGATGTGAATGTGTAAAGAATACTGCCGGTGACACAAAATGTTCGAGATATCCCCAAGGTTCTAAGAACAATATAAGAAGCGATAAAGACGGAAGAAAACCCGAGCAAAAAATACAAATTCAAAGCTGCAACGGGTGATTGAAACGCGGTACCCAGCAATTTGAGTATTAAATAATTGCCGGTATCGGAAGTTGGGTAATCGAGATGGTTAGAGCCAAACGGATACCCTGCGTTCGCATTTGTGAAAAACCATGCTTCTTCAATAACACGCTTGATGTTCCACATATAAGCGATGCCATCGCCCGCATAGGTATATGGTTTGGTGATATCTGGGATCAACCCACCCGGCCAACCACTCATCAACAAGCTAGCGGCTATAAAGCATAAAACCGCGCCCGGTAACCAAATAGCCCACTCCTTCTTGGCAACATCTAAAAATGATTGCTCCAAAAAGGAAACAAATCTAGGCGGATCCGTCTGCTGCATGGGCATCCGCTTTTACAGCTTACGCTCGGCCATACATATCGGCCAATCGCACGATATCGTCTTCACCCAAGTACGCACCGCATTGCACCTCTATCAGCACCAATTCGTTTTTACCCATATTGGTTAAACGGTGTTTTTCTTTCAAGGGAATGTAATGGTACTGCCCCACTTCGGTTCTGTGTTCGATGTCACCGATTTGCACGATCGCAATACCTTGCACGACGACCCAATGTTCGGCACGTTGGTGGTGGTATTGCAAGCTAAGCGATTCACCAGGTTTAACGGTGATGCGCTTGACTTTGTAACCGGCTTCTTCCTTCAACGTTGCATAGGTACCCCATGGCCTATGAACGGTCGTTGGTAGATGGGTGCTGTCGTGTTTTCGCTCTTTCAGCTCATCCACAATGGCTTTGACTTTTTGTGCATGGTCTTTATGAGCGACCAAAAGCGCATCTGGCGTATCAACAATGATAAGGTCATGCACACCGACAGTAGCAACAACTTTAGGAATGTGACTGCTCACCTGTACATGTGTGCGCGTGGTGTCTACCGCCACCACATTGGCTTCAAACGTGTTGCCACTGGCATCTGCTGCATGTGCCAAAGCGACTGCAGGCCAAGCACCCACGTCGCTCCAGCCAAATTTAGCCGGCACTAGAGTTACATTTGAAGCACGCTCCATGATGGCGTAATCAATGGAAATATCGGGTTGATGGGCAAATGTTTTTGAGTCGAAACGCGTCACCGAGTCATTGATTTTGTTACTAGGCTCTGTATTTAGCGCTGAATTTTGCACTTGTGCGCCCTGCATCACATGCTCAGCTGCGGCTAAAACCTCGGGGGAATGGTCTTT
>JAYUJX010000357.1:0-5151 GCA_043764955.1 Polaromonas sp. | reverse complement strand
TTGTATTATGGTTTTCAAGCGTTTATACTGGTTATTTATCCAGTTATAAAAACCCCATGAAACCCGGCAACGCTCCTTTGCAGTCCATTCGGCTTTTAGACCAGGTGCGTGAGCGTATTCGTTACATGCACTATAGCTTAAGTACTGAAAAAACTTACCTGCATTGGGTGAAATTTTTCGTTCGTTGGCATGGCCGCAACGGTGTCATGCGCCATCCGCGTGAGATGGCAGGGCCGGAGATTGAGGCGTTTTTAACCATGCTAGCCACTGAGCGCAAGGTGTCAGCCTCTACGCACAACCAAGCTTTAAGCGCTGTGCTATTTCTGTACCGCGAGGTGTTGGGAATTGATCTGCCTTGGCTGGATGGCATCAACCGACCGGCTCAAAACCGCCGTATTCCCAGTGTGTTGACCAAAGACGAGGTGGCGGGTGTATTGGCGAATATGGAGGGCATTACGGCTTTATTGGCACGGTTGTTGTACGGTACGGGCATGCGGCTGATGGAGGGTATCCGCCTGCGAATCAAAGATGTGGATTTTGACCGCCATGTGATCATCGTGCGTGATGCCAAGGGCGGCAAAGACAGAGTGGTGATGTTGCCGCGTAGTTTGGCACCTGCACTACGCCAGCAAATGCTATCGGCGCGTTCGCAGTGGGAGGCAGACCGCCAAGCCAAGCGCGGCGGGGTAGAAACGCCGCACGCTCTGGAGGCTAAATACCCGCAAGTGGGCTACACATGGGGGTGGTTTTGGATGTTTCCGTCACCTACATTGTCGATTGACCCACGAAGTGGCGTCGAACGAAGGCATCACTTGTTTGAGGAACGCTTACAAAGAGCACTCAAAAAGGCAGTGCCGCTGGCGGGTGTTTGTAAACCCGTTTCAGTTCACACCCTGCGCCACAGCTTCGCCACACATTTACTGCAAGCTGGCACGGACATTCGCACGGTGCAGGAGTTACTGGGGCATTCAGATGTGTCGACGACAATGATCTACACCCACGTGCTCAAGGTTGCGGCTGGTGGTACGGCCAGTCCGTTGGATACGCTGTTAATTTAGTGGCGCAAAACGCTATTAAATATATAGCTTCTTAGGCAATAAATACGCCGGCTACAGCCATAAATCAACTCTTAATCTGCACCCACAGCTTATCCAACCGCTTCACGCTGACCGGTTGTGGGGTGCGCAGCTCTTGGGCGAAGAAGCTGACACGGAGTTCTTCTAGGAGCCATCTGAACTCCATCATGCGGTCGTCGACTGCGCCTTTGCGTTCTGCGACCAAGCGCCAGTAATTTTGCTCGGATGGGCGCAGCTCGGCGAGTTTGGTGGCGTCGCGGGCGGGGTCGGAGCGGTATTTGTCTAATCTCGCAGTGATGGCTTTTAGGTAACGGGCGAAATGGTGCAGCTGGGTGAAGGGGGTGAGCGCGATGAAGCGTTTGGGCATCAACCTTGCCAGCTGGGCGGTGACATCTGTTGTGGCCTCGGGGGCGTTTTTGGTGTCTTTGAGTTTGCGTGCTGCTGTGGCGTATTCTTGCAAAATTGTGGCGACTAATCTGGCAATTTCGCTGGAGATCAGGGTGAGACGCCCTCGTCCCTCTTCCAAGCGCTTGGTAAATTCTGCGGCGTTGGTCGGTAGCGGGTCGAGCAAAAAGGCGCGATCTAGCGCTTTGGCGATGATTTGTTCGCGCAGTTCTTCCAGCGTGCCGCCGCCGGTGTTATCAGCATTCCTGCCCACCAGCATGTAGGCGGCGGCCATTTTGGTGAGGTCGGGGATGTTTTTCTCCAGATACTTGAGCGCGTCTTTGATGTGCAGCGCAAACAGGCGGCGCAGACCGGCTTGGTGTTTGGCGGCTGCGACGTCGGGTTCGTCAAAAACTTCAATGCTGACAGCGTCTTGCAGGTCAATCAGCGCAGGGAAGCCGATCAGGGTCTGGCCGCCTTTGTTGATTTCCATCAGCTCGGGCAGCTCGCCGAAGGTCCAGGAGGTGTAGCGTTGGCCGGATGGAGAAACTGGCGATTCAGTGGATTTTGAGCTTACTACATTTTTAGTAGCTGATGAGGCAATAGATACACCGGCTAGAGGCTGATTTGAGCCTTTATTTTGACCTCCCCGTTCGACTCCACCACCCCGTTCGGGTTGAGCTTGTCGAAACCCTTCAGACCCTTCGACAGGCTCAGGGCGAACGGAGTTGGTGGAGTTTGCATTATTTTGAGCGAGTTTCAACCCTGCCAAGGCCTGAAACGCCCCCCGCGCCTTCGCGCCCAGCTCGGCTTTGAGCGCACCCAGGTTGCGACCGGTGCCGAGTTGGCGACCATGCTCGTCCACCACGCGGAAGTTCATGAACAGGTGCGGGCTCAGCATGTCCAGCTTGAAGTCGGCGCGCTGCACGTCCACTTGCGTAGCGTCGCGCACCTTCTTCAACAACGCTTCGACCAAACCCGTCGCGCCGTAGGCTTCCGGCACGTTCAACTCCGCCGCCATGCGGGCGGCGCTTTCTGGCAGCGGCACGAGGCGCGAGCGGGGGCGCTGGTGGAGGGACTTGAGCAGCGCCTGGATTTTGTCTTTCAGCATGCCGGGCACCAGCCACTCGCAGCGCTCGTCGTTGACCTGATTCAGCACAAACAGCGGCACCGTCACGGTCATGCCGTCTTTGGCGTCGCCAGGTTCATGCAGGTAGGTGGTTTGGCAGTCCACACCGCCCAAGCGGATGGTTTTAGGGAAAGACTGAGTGGTGATGCCAGCGGCTTCGTGGCGCATCAGCTCGTCGCGGGTCAGCATCAGCAGCTTCGGCTGACTGGACGGGGAAGCAACCTGAAGTTTGCGGATCTCCTCCCGGTACCAGTTCTCAAAACTGTAGCCGCTGCACACGTCGGCGGGGAGCTGCTGGTCATAAAAGGCGTAGATCAGCTCGTCGTCCACCAGCACGTCCTGCCGGCGGGACTTGTGTTCCAGCTCTTCGACCTGGGCGATCAGCTTCTCGTTGGCGGCTAAAAATGGGAGTTTGGTTTCCCAATTGTTGGCCACCAGCGCTTCGCGGATGAAAATCTCCCGCGCCGCAACCATATCGACACGGCCAAAGTTGACACGGCGGCCGCTGTAAATCACCAGCCCGTACAGCGTTGCTCGCTCTAAAGCGACGACTTCGGCAGCTTTTTTCTCCCAATGCGGGTCCAGCAGCTGTTTTTTTAGCAGGTGACCGGCGACTTTTTCGAGCCATTGCGGCTCGATATTCGCCAGACCGCGACCAAACAGGCGCGTGGTCTCGACCAGTTCCGCCGCCACAATCCAGCGCCCGGGCTTTTTGGCCAGATGCGCACCCGGGTGGGCGAAAAACTTGATGCCGCGTGCGCCCAAATACTCGCCGCGCTGCCCTTTCTCCTCCCGCCCGCCGGTCGCCGCCTCGGTCTCTATCTTCCAGCCCACGTTGCCCAGCAGCCCCGCCAGCATGGACATGTGCAGCTCTTCATAGCTCGCCGGTTTGGTGTTGACACGCCATTTGTGCTCCGCCACCACAGTGACAAGCTGGCTGTGGATGTCCCGCCACTCGCGCACGCGGCGGATATTGACGAAGTTTTGGCGTAGGAGTTGTTCGTATTGGCGGTTGGAAAGTTTGTGAAGAGGTGCTTGTGTTGTTGTGTCCGTTCGGGCTGAGCCCTTCGACGGGCTCAGGACAGGCACTGTCGAAGCCTTCTGCGCACGCGACCCTTCGACAAGCTCAGGGCGAACGGGGGGAATAGTTTTAATATCCGTTCGGGTTGAGCTTGTCGAAACCCCGCCTTTTGAAGTTTCCAGCCACTTCCACAACTTCAAATACCCAGCAAACTCGCTCTTTTCGTCATCAAACTTCACATGCGCCTGGTCGGCCGCCTGCTGCGCCTCCATTGGGCGGTCGCGCACGTCTTGTACGCTCAGAGCGCTGGCAATCACCAGCACCTCATCCAGCGCGCCGCGTTCACGCGCTTCCACAATCATGCGACCCACGCGCGGATCGAGTGGCAGTTTCGCAAGCTCGGCACCCATCGCCGTCAGCTCATTGGCATCGTCCATCGCACCGAGTTCATTCAACAGTTGGTAGCCGTCGGCAATCGCCCTGCCCTGTGGTGCTTCCAGAAAAGGAAAGTCCTCAACAACCCCCAAGTGCAAAGACTTCATCCGCAAAATCACGCCCGCCAAGGAGCTTCGCAAAATTTCTGGCTCAGTGAAGCGCGGTCGGCCGTCAAAGTCTTTTTGGTCATACAGCCGGATGCAGATACCATCCGCCACCCGCCCGCAGCGGCCAGCACGCTGGTTGGCAGACGATTGACTGATCGGCTCGACCAGCAACTGCTCCACCTTGCTTCTGAAACTGTAGCGCTTCATGCGCGCTGTGCCTGCGTCGATCACGTAGCGGATGCCTGGCACGGTGAGTGAGGTTTCGGCCACATTGGTCGCCAGGACGATGCGCCGCCCTGTGTGGCCGTCAAAAATCCGGTCCTGCTCAGCCTGGCTCAGCCGTGCAAAAAGCGGCAACACCTCAGCGTTGCGCATCATCGGTTGGTGGCTCAGGTGGCCACGCAGATGGTCAGCAGCTTCGCGGATTTCCCGTTCACCGGGTAAAAAGACCAAAATATCGCCGCCGTTGTGTTGGTTGATCCACAGTTCATCGACGGCATCAGCAATGGCGTTGTTGAGCCCGTAATCGCGTGATTCTTCATACGGCCGGTACCGCTGCTCGACCGGAAACATCCGACCCGAGACCATGATGACGGGCGCAGGTCCGTGTCTGGATGCAAAGTGATTCGCAAAACGATCAGCATCAATCGTGGCTGAGGTGACGATGATTTTCAAATCCGGCCGGCGCGGCAGGATTTGGCGCAGGTAGCCGAGCAGGAAGTCGATGTTCAGGCTGCGCTCGTGCGCCTCGTCGATGATGATGGTGTCGTAGGCTTTCAGCAGCGGGTCGGTTTGGGTTTCGGCCAGCAAAATACCGTCGGTCATCAGCTTCACCGACGCATTGCGGCTCAATCTATCCTGAAAGCGAACCTTAAAACCCACCACCTCGCCCAGCGGCGTTTTCAGCTCCTCGGCGATCCGCTTGGCGACCGAGCTGGCAGCAATCCGGCGCGGCTGGGTGTGGCCGATGAGTTTGGCATGCTGACCGGGTGCGTAATT
>JAYUJX010000356.1:0-1438 GCA_043764955.1 Polaromonas sp. | reverse complement strand
TCATCCTCTTGACGCCCTCACTGGTGGCGCGTTTTCTGCATCCACTGCTGGCGACCGCGCCGCCAAAGTGCGCGATTGGATGGCGACCAACCCCAGCGCCGAGCAGATGCAAGAAGTTTTCAAAGAGCTAAGCGCCCGTGACAAAGGCGCGGTCAAGCCAATTCGTGAAAAGCTGGACGAACTCAAAAAAGCCAAAGGCCAAGAAGCCGTGGGCGAAGAGTGGGCTGCTAAAGCGCAAGCGCTCTTGTCATTAGGCAAACTCAACATTGCTGACGCCATGGCTTGGCAGCGCGATGCCGCCAAAGCGGGCGCGCCTTTGTCCAAAGAGCCGCTGGTCAGTGTCAAGCTCAAGCTGGCAGAGCGCGTTAAAAGCATTGAAGACCTGCAGCACCACACCCAAGTGCAGCGGGAGGCCGCCGTCTTATTAGCGCAGCGCACCGAAATCTTGTCCACCAAGAGCTACAAAGACGCACAAACGGTGCTGCCAGCCCTGCAAATTGATGTGCAACATTGGCAAGACCAAGCCCAAGCTTTGGTGGCAGATGCCAACTGGACAAGCGTAGATGCCAAGTTTGCCCCACTGTTAGAAGCCTCAAAAGCGCAGCTATTGGTTGTATGGGACGCCTTCCAAGCTGCCTTGAAGATGACAGAAGCCGCCGTGGCGGACGCTGCCGCGCCTTTGCCGCCTGTGCCTGTTTGGGCTGATGAGATTCGCAATTTGCGCGGCATCGCCAAAGCGGAAGAAGTGCTTAAAAAGCCTGCAAAACCTAAAATTGACCCTGAAATCAAGCTCCAGGCGGCGAATTATGTGCGTACTTCGCTCTTAAAATTAGAGCAAGAAGTGGCTGAAGGCCACGGTAAAGCCAGCGCCGGAGCAGCCAATGCTCTGCGTAATGCCCTCAAGGAGCACGGCAAACTGATTGACGACAAGCTTGAAAACCAAGCCCACGCCGCATTGGCGGCAGCCGGCGAGCTGGAAGGCTGGCAGCGCTGGCGTGCGGATCAAATTCGTGAGGAATTGTTGATTAAGGCTGAGGGCTTGCTGAAGCGCCCAGACGGCCAAGCCCTGGGTGGACGCAAAATGCAAGAAACCCTGCGAGCCATGCGCGACCAGTGGAAGCAAACCGACCAAGGCGGTCCTGCCAACCACGCCCTGTGGAAGCGTTTTGACGACGCTTGCAACGCAGCCCACGTGGTGGTGGAAGCTTGGATTGAAAAAGTCAAAGCCGAAAATGTCATCCACCGCGCTGAGCGTTTGAATTTGTTGGCTGAAGTCAATAAATGGGGCGAAACTGGTGTGCCAGAACTTGCGAGTAAGAGCGATTGGAAAGCCATCAGCCGTGGCTTGAACCAGTTTGCCGACCGTTGGCAAAACCTGGGTCATGTGTCTGAAAAGACCTTTGCCGAGCTGCAACCCCAGTGGAAAGCCGCGATGGAT
>JAYUJX010000355.1:0-25281 GCA_043764955.1 Polaromonas sp. | reverse complement strand
CAATGCGCTTGGCGCAATCGCTGATACCTTAGCTGTTATCGTGTTGCCCACGTAGGTAAACACGGAAGCAGCGCCAGCATTTAGTGTGAGATTGATTGAACCAAAGTTAACCGACGTACCGCTTGCAGAAACCAGAGTACCAGCTTTGGCTATACCTGCTGCTGTAGTTTCATAATACCGTGTGTAGTCGTAAAGCTTTGCTACCGTCTCAAGCGTTGTATATGCCGCAACAGTCGCTGCGTTTGTTACGGTCACAGACCCATCGACCACCTGAACCGCGACGACAGACGAGCCGCGTCGACCGAATGAGGTGCCTTGCAAAAATGGCAGGTAGCCAAGCTTGGTGACAGTGACGGCGGCGGTTTCTGTACTGCCCGAAAAGCCGTATGGTAGATAGGCGATTTCGGTGGCGCTTGCTGCCAAATCCAAGCCATATTGCACAGCCGCAAAAGTAGCAACAAATGAGCTACCAGCAACGATAGCGCTTGTTGTAATTGGTACGTAACCAACAGGCGGCAAGAAGGCTGAGTTGACGTTGGTCAGCAGGTAAACGTTGCCCGTGTTTCGGTTGGTCAGCGTGGTCGTTGCGGTGTAGCGGATTTGGATTTGCAGGCCTGCATCCGATGAATAGGCGGTCATCGCGGCCCACATAGCGAGCACGTTGGCTATGTCCATTGTGACAAAGCCGACGGCGGTGATATCTTGGCCCCACGGGCAGAACCGAATTTGCTCAGTCACGCCCGTCCAGTTGTTGTGCGCTGTCGTGATTGCTGAATTCTGGAAGCTGGTGATTCCGCGCAATGGATACCAATTTGAGAACGTCACGGTGTCGCCCGTGTCGCCAAGGAACATAGAGCCGGAGTTGTTAACAAACGTGCGAACGCTACCTGTAATCGTGTAGTTTGATTTATTGACGTTTGGCCCACCGTAACCCAAGAAGACGCGGCCCGTGTTTGGTGTGATCGTTCCGCCGTCAATAAGGTTGTGCCACCAGGCTGCGTCTTGTAAGTTTGGCACTGTCGCCGATACCGAGCTACCAACTACAAAATCGTCTTGACTTTCAGACGATGGCCACTGACTGCCGCCGATAAACGCGGTTCCTAAACGGATGTTGTTGCGGCGTTCCGTAGTGCCGAATTGTGAACCGCCGTTTGAGTAGTTGTAGTACGTGGCATCACGGATTGCCGTCGATGAAATATTTACAAACGAGTTATTAACACCGCGATTGTCAAACAAGTGAAACAGTGATGGCGTACCTAACCACGAACCCTCATACGTGCACGAATGCACTAGATTTGAGTTGCTGCCGCCGTCCAAGGTAAGCGGGTTCATGTACGTGGGCTGACAGCCGACTACAGAGCCAAGCCCGTGAAACAAGGTGTCAGAAACATTGAGGCAGAACAAGCCGCGCTCTGCTTGCGAGTTATCAGTAAGTAAAAATTTGGCGACGTGCGCACAATGGCGAATGTTGTAGAAGCGCGTGCCGGACAGCGTCTGAAATAAACTACGCACGGTCACGTCAAAGTCATGCAGCGCACCGTCTGAAAGGAAGAGGCAGCCGTTGACAGTCACCACATTGACATCGTAACGCCGCAGTTTTACCACGGCAACACGGAAGTTAGCCATGCTCTGAATTTGCGGACAGTTCACCGGACTAAATAAGATATTACCCTGCCCGATGTTGGTGTTCCAAGTCGCCTGACCTATGGTCACGTTGTTTGCATTGATGATTCCCTGTACGGTGTTCAAGTACACCATTGGCCCACCAGCAATGCAGTCCGAGTACGGATTACCTGCTTGGCTGTGTTGCTCAAAAGTAACGGCTGCTGGAGTGTTGCGAATCAGCAATTGCCCAGTCGAGCCAGTACGATCGAGCGTGATGCCTTTTGCGTTTGCTGACTGAATCGTGATGTTTTCGCCAAGGATAAAGCCGTCATAGTCGAGCGTGCCACCCGGATCGGTGAGCACTTGGCACTTGTTTGTGACGCTGTTTAGCGCGTGATTTCGCGCAACTGCCCCCGCTGTGTGCGCCTTGACCATCGAGCCTCGCCCGTTTGAGCCTCCTCGCGCCAGCGTAAACAGGTTGCCGGCCTTGCCCGATGACATGATGGCTTCACTGTCGATGAACATTTGCGAGTTGTCAAAAATCGTGATTGCCGCGCCGCTTTCAAACGTTGCTGTCGTGCTGGCAGTTGTCAGGTCTGCAATGATCGGCGCTTCTTGTGGCAAGCCCTCAAGCGCACAATTGGCAATGCGCACCTTTGCGCCAGCTGGCACAGCAACGCCGTTTGTGTTGTCGCCAAAGTTTAAAGATCGTACAGCGGGGTTCCAGATCGCCACCTTGTTCAGTGGCCCTGAGCCGCCGAATGTACCAAGTACCGTGACAGTGAAGGTCTTCAGGTTGTCGCCGACTTGGATTGTGAGCACGTTGCCGACTGCGTAGCCAACGCCCTTGGTCGGATAGCCTGCGGTGATGTTGCCGCCACTGACAGACTGCACAAAGAACTCGCCACCCGTGCCTGAACCGCCTGTTACTGCATAGGCAGTGTTAGCAACCGCACCTGTGTTTGTACCGCCAAGATTTCCTTGAAATACATCAAGCAAATCACAGCCGTAGTGATAGCCGTAGCGCTGCACACCGTAGATATAGGACGGGTAGACCTGCCACTGCTCATACACGTTGCTGCCTGCTGCGGTTTCGACCTCAACAGCGGTCGGGTAAGCCAATTTATCCCAGGCCGCTGGAAGCGTAACAGTCAGCGCCGCGCCCGTGCCTGTGCCTACAGTTTTGTAGGTTGCGGACTTGGCTTCGTGAACGGCGTTACTACGAACGTCGACCGTGCCTTTGCCAGCTAGGCGAACGACAATCGGGTCAGCTTCCGGCGTGTTGACGTGCTTGATTTTGCCTTGGGCGATTGCCCGGTAGCTGTTTGGGCAACCGTGCGGGGAAACGTCAAAGGTCAGTGTGGCGAATCCAGTCACATCTACCAAGTCACCGTCGAGCACGTCGATGATCCACGACGACACTGTGCCACCTGATGTGAAGATCCAGTCCGTAAACGTACCAGCACCAGCGGATGCCATGACGTTGATCGAGACGCTTCCTGTCGTATTGTTGTACGCAGTAACTCGGCCTGACATGCGGTTAGCCTGCGAGACACGGGACACGATGTTGATTTCGTCGCCAGTAGTAATGCCGTCGCCCGCTGTGAGGTTTAGACCTGGACGGATTGCCCAAGTTTTTAAGGCTATGCCAACTGTGTTTGAAGTGACTGAGAGCGCCTGCTTGGCAAAGCGGTCGGTCATGGTGTTGACCGCACCAACCGTGCCGCCAGCCAGCACACCAAAAGCGGTCACATTGAGCGTCAGGACTGTTCCTGTGTAGGATGCGACGTTACAAGCAAGCGGTGTCAAGAGCGGTGTGCCTTGTGGATAAAGCCCGAGGTTTTGACCCGCCACATAAGATTGACCTGCGGGAACGGTAAGCACCGCGGTTCCACCAATTCCAATTGTGAATGCCGTCGAACTGGTTGAATAAATCTTTGACCACGGTGTGTCGTTTGTGATTGTTAACGTAGGCATAGTGTGTTTTTATTTTAGTTATATTGACTCTCACAATTGCTATTTATTCAATAGCAATTTAGGCAGTAAATACGGCGGCTATAGGGTTTATTTTTTCTTTTTTGCGGGTTCTTTATCCGCTTCTTTGGTCGCTTCTTTTGCGACTTTGGCTGCGGTGTATTTGGCTGCGCTGCAGTCATCTACTAAATGCTTGGCAAAATCTGCGTCGGTGCGCAGGATTTGACCGGTGCTTAAAGTGCCATAGCGATTGGTGGTCACTTGACCCAATATTTCAACTTCGACTTGTTCCATGAATTTCTCCAAAAAAAAACCAGCGGTTTTAAGACTGGTTTTTTGGGGTTACGTTAAACCGTCAGCGGATTAGGCTGGCGTCAAATCACCAAAGCGTATGGCGGCTGGTTTTTCAACCGTCAAAGCCAAGCGGCGTTCTGCACGCAGGGTGATCAAGTTCAATTGGAAGTTGTTTTCGTCAGAGTCAGACATGTCAATCGTGACGGCTTGGCGGTCGTGCAGGGTTGCGGCTTGTGCCAAGTTGCCAACCAAGACAGTGTCCGCAGCCATAGCGTTTGACGCGGCCACTGGCAAACCCCAGATCGATGGCGGCAAGCCGGATGATGGGTCGCCCAACAAATAGCGGCCCTGGCTGTCTTTGGCCAGGCGCATTGTCCACCAATCGGCTGTGTTCAAAATCACCGCATCTGCGGGGAAGTCTGCCAAGGCACAATCACCGATCATTTTTCCGATCAAGTCAAAACGATTTGTCGGCGACAAGCCTAGCGCAGTTAAAGACGCGGTGCTGTAGCCGTGAGGGGTGAAGTTGCCGCCTTGTGTCAAGCCGCTCAAATTGGGCGCTAAGCCATTGCCTGCGATCAACTGGCCTTCAGACCGCAGGTTGACACCGTAGATCATGCGGCGGTCAATGTACGCAGCCAAAGCGGCGTTGTCAGCAGCCAATTGACGGGTAATCTTGAGCCAATGCGCTACAGTTGACACAGGCATGGTGGCGGCTGCAAAGGTGATGCTGGATTGTGGCTTCACCACACCTTCTGCCGTCTCTGCAGCAGCGTTGGTAAACACGTTTTCGCGCACCCAATCGACCGCATTTGAGGTGGTTGGAATGCTTGTCAACAAGTCTTCAATCGTAAAAACGCGAAATGCGCCTTCAACAACACCAGGGCGGCGCACGCTAAATGTGGCACCGATGGCGTTGGTGATGGTGTTTTTCAACTCGACATTGGCGCGGCCACGAATGCCGTTTTTTAACAAGTTGCCAAAGCTGTCACTTTTAATGAACTGTTGGCCATGGCTGATGGCTGTTGGCTCGTCATCGCTTTTTGCTGAACTTTTTTGCTCAATCTGTACCAAGCGGTCGGCAAATTCACGCTGTTGCGTGCCGAGCGTTTCGAGGGCGGTTTTGGTGTCTTGGGACACTTTGCCAAGCGATAAAAATTCGCCATTGGCTTTGTCGGCTTGTGCGCCAATGTTTTTTTCTAACGCGTCGATGGATTTCATCAAAATTTCAATTGACATAATTTTTCCTTTAAAAATTGATTTATGCAGTGGCGGTAGCCAACGCATTAATGCGGGATACCAGAGCGGCCATGTTTTTCGCCTCATCATCAGGTGCTGGCATCCCGCCTGCAAAGATGGTTTTAGCGCGGGAAACCAGTGCCATGGCCTCCCATTTGCCCAGCCCTGCATCCCGCAGCAACCGTTCAATGTCACGTTCGGTCTTGCACTCGGGCAAAACCGCTTCAAAATCAATGCTCTTGACGCTGGCAAGGTCAACCCGAGCAAAACTGTCGGCCGGAAACGTCACGATAGAGGTTTCCATCAAGCGATGCACCTTGCGAATCGTGCGGCCCTTCTCGGTTTCGTCAAAGTCACCGGACTTCAGGCTGTAGCCGATGGATAGGCTGTCAACTGTGCCATGCTGCAGGGCTGCGCGGACTTCAGCGGCTTTGGCGTTGCCAGGGGTGAACTCACCAGTCAGCAGCAGGCCGTAATCGTCTTCTTTTGCGTCAACCCACTTGCCCAGCGGCACTTTGTAGCTGTCGTGGTTAAAAAACATCTTGGGTAGACCGTTTTTCTTCAGCGTGTCGGCATAAGCACCCTTGACGATGGTGTCACCGTAGCTGTCAACGTTGCCAAAGGTGGAGGCGTAGCCCTGAAACGTGGGCGTATCGCCTTGCAGTTTGATCTGCACGGCTTGCATGGCAAGCGCTTTGCGTAGGATTGCGGACATGGTTTTCCTTTTTTTACTGTGCAATTGTTGAACCGTTGCCACCGCTGGCAGTCTGTGTGCCTAGCATTTTTAGCGGGACTAGGTTGCTTTGTGCCGTCAGAGCGTCGCCAGCAACATCAGGCGGCATGTTCTCAAGCTGACGGGCTTCGTTGCGGGTGTAGATGCCGTTTTGTGTGGCTTGCGCATAGATTGCCATGCGGTCTTTGAGACTGCCACGCAACAAAGCGTCTAGGCTGAACTCAATCGACATGTTTGAGCGCTGCTTGGCGGTCATGACGCGTTTTTTGGTGGCTTGCTCAATATTGACAAGCAGTGGCCGCATCTGCAGCGTTACCCAGCCTTCAAGGATGGTTTGGATGCCTGAACCCCAAGCGGTGACACCGTTTTGATTAACTAAAATAGAGGGCATACCGAACCAACGGCAGATTTCTTCGACGCCAAAGTTACGAGTTTCTAGCAGCTGCTGGTCTTCAGGGGTCATGCTCACTTGTTGATACTTCAGCGAGGCTTCTAAAACCATCAATTTTTGAACGCCACCTTCTGACAATTGCGAAAAACTGGTTTTTAATGCTTCGCGCTGAGCCGCAGAAAGCACACTTTCAGAGGTCAAAATACCAGTGGGCTTACCACCATTGCCAAAGGTTCGAGACGCAGCCGTCTGAGCTTTGGTGACTTCGTCGGTGGTCGACCGCATGAAGTCCAATTTAGCCAATCCAGTCGTGCCGTTACCTAGGTTTTTGAGATGCAATACATCTTGTTCAAACAAAGCGATTTCCGTGCTTCCAAAGCTGTAGAAGTAAGCGAGACTGCCATCGTCCAAGACTTTGCATTCCACCTGATCCGCAGGCATGGGCCACAAGGCGATGGCTTCACCATCAGGGGCGCGGTCGATGCGGGCATAGGCGTTGCCACGCAGATCGTGGTTCATCATCATGGCGCGCCAGAATTCAAAAGGTGTCATGCGGCTGTTTGGCGACTCATGCAGCAGCGAATACAAGCGACTGGTGCGTGCCAAAGTGCGTTGGCCGTTGATTTGTTGGTAGGCAAAAAACGGCAAGCTGGCGATTGTGTTGGCCCGCAGTTCAATGCAAGCCCACACGGTGCTGAGCTGCAACGCGCCGTCAACACCAATGCTGGCCGTGTCTGACACGAGCGCGACACTAGGCGAATTGGTTTGCACACCAGTGCTCTCAGCCAGGGCAGCACTTCGCCCAAACCATTTGCTGTAGAAGGCCATCAGCTTAACGAAGCTCCGATAATGTCGTTGATAAAGTCATCGATGTTGTCCTCTATTTCTACAGACGCCATCGCCCTATTCATAGCGACGATCTTTGCAATGGCTGCGTCAATCTTGTTACTGGCACGCGATTTGCGCGGGAAAATGTTTTCGTTGCGGTCTTCTTTCACCTCGACGTTGCTCATCTGCCAAACGGTGCACGGGTTGTCGTCATGGTGATAGCGGCCTGCGTCTACGAGGGCGGCGATTTCTTTCATCGGGTCGCTTAAGTAGCGCACTTGCTGCGGGATGTCCACAACGGTGATGCCTTCTTCTTCTAAATTTGCACCCATTTGGTGACCGCCCCACGGGTCTTTGGCGACTTCGCGGCAGCCAATCAAGCGGGTCATGTCGATGACATCTTCTTCAATTTGCGTCAATGAAATCATCGTGCCGGGTGTGGCGATCAAGTAACCCGCGTTGACCCATGCTTGGTAGTGGGCGTTCTCGGGTTTCTCAAGCGCAGCTTCTGGCACATAGTTTTTGGTGAATGAGTAGTAGTGGCGTTTTTCACCGCTGCCCTTCCAGCACAAAGTTTCAAACGATGCAATGTCTTGCTTGCTGGCAAGGTCAAGACCGATAACGCTGCCGTCCCATTCTTCTTGGTCAACCGTCAAATTACTGTCGCCAGCTTTTTGCAGATTAAACAAATTAAGCCAAGGCGACGCGGCTGCAACCCAAATGTCCAAATGCTTGGTTTTAAAAACGTTTTGCTTGCGTGGGTCGTCTTTTGCGTCGCGCTGTTGCAGTTTTAAAAATTCGTCATCGACTGAAACGCCAAAGTTTGGGTTGGCTTTTCGAAGTGCTTGCTCAGATGTCCAGTCGTCGTCATCATCAACGGTGAAGATGATCCCAAAGCGTTGATCGTTTTCAACCACGCCTTCTAAAATCTTTTGCAGTCCGACTTGGTGCAAGTAGCACGGGCCGCTGATGTCTGAGCCTGCGGTGGTGATAACCAACATCAAAGGCTGTGACCGTGCGCCCATACCGGTCTGCATGGTGTCAAACAGTTCAGCGGTTTTGTGTTCGTGGTATTCGTCCACAATCGCGCAACTGGGCGATGCACCATCGCCAGGCTTGCCAATCACTGGCTCAAACTTGGAGTTGTTTTCAACAATCGACAGGTTCGAGGCGTTGGGAGACACGCCGTAGGTTTGACAAAATCGCGGTGTGGCACGTGCCATCAGTAGGGCGGGGCGAAACACCTCAAGCGCTTGGTCTTGCGAGGTCGCACCTGAGTAAATCTCAGCACCAAATTCTTCATCTGGCCCCAGCATGTACAAACCAATGACGGCAGCCAGCGTGGACTTCGCATTTTTGCGCGGGACGATGATATCTGCCACACGGAAGCGACGCTTAAACGTGTCTTTATGCACCCAGCCAAAAATGCTGCCTAAAAGAAATATTTGCCACGCGCCAAGTTTGATCAACTCGCCACGTGCGGCCCAGTCGCCCTTGATGTGCGGCATTAGCTGGGCAAATTTGCAAATGCGCTCAGCTGGGCGGTAAGTTTTGCCACTGACACTGACTAATTCAGGGTTCCACAGGTAGGGGAAGTTGGGTTTTCCTATCTGCTCAAGGTTGTTTAAGTGCCGTTGGCAGGCCAATCTGTGCCATTTGCATGAGATGATTTTGCCGGAAACGACGTCTTTCGCATAGCTGGTGACGATGTCGCCAAAAGTGGTGTCTAACATTACAAGCCATTCCAGTCGTCCTGCGATGCAGGGTCAAACAATTTGCCCTGCCGGTTGTCACTTCGGGTGACACCAGCGCGGGATGATGGCGATAAACCGAACAAATCGAGGTAGCGTTTCACGTCAGCTGAGGCTTGTTTACCAATAACCCAGTGGTGTGAATAAGTTAAATTGCCACCAGCCGTTTTAACCATGAAGCCATCGCCCCCGGTGTACTCTTGGCCAGCGGCTTCAGCAGCTGCGCGGTCGTTTTCTGCCTTAGCCATGGCGCGGGTGAGTTGTTGCTCAGCCCAAACCATCTTGGCCCACGCTTGGCAGTACAACACCAGGGCGGCACGGTCAAGTTTTGAAATCAAGCCATAGCGTTCTAACTCGAACGACATGCGTTTCCATTCTTTTTTGGCTTCTGGCCAAATCCACGATGGGAAATTTGGAATCTCAACTTCAGGCTTGAACTCATCAAGAATCGCGCCTAAGTTTTTCTTGCTAGGGTTGCCCCGAAGCAAATGGACATTTGCGGGCAACGGTGCGGGGCCACGTTGTCCCATAAATCCTCCAATTGAATGATGTGCAGACATCTGCACGGCGGGAAAGTGTGATTTGCAGAGCAGAATTGACTAGCAATTCGACCCGAGGGAGTACCCCCCTCCCCATAACTCCCGCACAAAAAAATTTAGCTTAACAGTCGGTTTCCGTCAAAAGAGTTGCAGACTTTTGAACCGCCCCTCCCCATCGCGTTGCATCATCGATGCCGCGCTCGTCCTCGTTTTGATTCTTCGATTGATTTTGTTTCATGGCAAGCAAAGCACAGGCCTTGCGTGTTGCCATCGTTGTCTTCTCCACCCTCAGCCAGCGGGATGATGTGATCACGTTGCGTTGCCAATGTCACACGCCCTACCAACTCACACGCTGCACATAAGGGTGACCTAGTGAACAACGCCTTACGCATCTCTTGCAGCTTACGCCCTGTGATACGCTTGGTCGTAGTCACAGGCTTGGCCCACGCTTCCTTGATGTGCTTAGCACAACGCCCACTGCCATCACGCACCAACGCACCACATCCAGGGTGACCACAAGGTCTAGGCGCTGCTGTAGGCATTACATAATGTTCTCAATTAAAAAAGTTAAAGCACAAAGCAAAAAGCCTACGGACATTAATCAGTAGGCTTCAGGGTGTGGAAATGTCAAGAATGCCATAAATGTAGCATATTCATCTCAGGTGTCAATCTTTTTCAAAAAATATATTTAACCCAAATTGTTTGAAGTTTGATCTTCGATGCTATCTATTTGTCTTAACAGATCACCTTCGCATTCCAAATCCCACACCTGCAGGCAATCGTACCCTAAGGTGCTAACTACAACTTTGTGCTCTATACATAATTTTTGCAAAGCTTCAATAAACAAATTAAATTTACTCATGATGTGCCCCTTTTAGTATTCTGCATTTCTCTTTGTATCTTAATCAGCTTGTGCAGACGTTTGCACAGCCTCATAGCCACGCTTCAACACCTCTTGTGTTTCTCGGTGTTGGTTGAACCAAATACCCAGCAGCACATCGCCCCGCGCTAGATTCGCATGCACCGTTGGCACAGCACGCCCTATTTGTTGCGCTGTGCCTGGCACACCACGATCTTCAATGTAGATGCACACTATCGTCCGATGTATCTGCGCATGATCCACCCGCAGAGACGATACTGCCTTGTCCGTCAGCAGCGCCTCCACATTGTCAACCGTGCTGCGCAAATCAATCTCGCGCGTGCGATCTACTGGCTCAGACAACAAGACCGACTGCGTCGCGTACCCGCTACCACCACTGGCCTCAGCCTGCACCCATAGCGCCCAGTTGTTGAGCTTAGCGACAACCCAATCAATTCGTGCCATGTGCCACCTCAGCCTTCTTTAAACGATCACCAAAGATGATGCAAAACGTAGAGCCAAACTCCACCATGTAGCCAGCCAAAGCCAGCGCGTCTTCATGCTCGATGCTGAACTTCGTCCCCACCACATTGAAGCGTTCAAACGCATAAAAGCAATTAGGTTCACCCCGCAAACCACGCCTCACATACTCATAGGCCGTGTTGCCAATCAAATCAGCCTTCAACTTAATAGCTTTGTAGGTATCTGGCATACGCGTCCTTATCAACTCAGTCAAAGCAGCCACTTCCTCTTTACTTTTCATTGCCGTCTGATTTTGTGTGTCATTAGTGTCCATACTGTCCAACCTTTTCTATAGAGTAAATATATTGATCGCACACCTACGCGAGCGCGGGCGCACCTACCTGCCTGCTTGTGCCCGCCCGCCTTGGCAAGTGACCAAGGACACCAGCTATCAGATTGCAAGAGACAATGCAGCAGCTTCAACCCCTAGTTTTAGGGATATAGGGCTGCTGGTGATCTCTATGCAAACCACTGGCCACCTTGGACACTTGGACACGGCTAGGTCATAGGTGCATGCGATGACATCCCCGCCACCGCGCCACAATGGAGGCGCAGCGCACCCCTCAGCCCTTCGGGCACACCACTGCCAATCTTGCGTCTGGTGGTGTTTGCAGCACGGCGCGATTCAAGCGCCATGACCTGTTGGTCAAAATGGCACATCGTCATCGTCCTCTGTTGTTGGTTTCACCACAGGTGGTGGTGCAACCGTCATATCCTCAGCTTCCTCTACCTTTGGCCAGCCTGCAGGTCTGTCATACCCCCAAGCCCGTGCCCCATTGATCTGACGCTTTACGCGCGTCCAACCCTCAAAATCTAGCCAGCCGCGTATTTGCGACTCAAGCGCAGGGCTGCTCTTGGCCGCGTCCACACCCAGCGCGAGTGTGAGCTGTGCAATCGTCACAAAGGTGGTTAACCCGTTAACTATCGAAGCTATCCCCGTTGCCTGTGTTGTGCGCGTCAAGACATGCAGCAGCTCGCTCAGCACAGCCGTTTCAACCAGCCGGCTTTCTTGCATAGGCACAAAAAGCCGCGACTCTTGCTCAGGAGTAGGCACATACCGTGCGCCGGTTTTGTAAAGCGCATAAGCCTCAGCAAACAACGCGTTACGGTACTTTTGAAGCCACTCGGTGTTGATCACATTTTTAACAGGCACAGGCCAAAACCGACGGTTTCCGGTTCTGTCGCGCAGGTAGGTGTTTTCGTTGGTAGTACCAACCAGAACACATTGGCGCGGAAACGTACCCACCGTCGCCCCATAGGCCACACGGTAGCGGTCGATTTTTGATGTGATAAACGCCTTGATCGCACCGACCTCAGATTTACTGAAGTGCGTCATCTCTGCAATCTCATACAACCACAAGCCCTGCACCTGTTCCTGCGCTTCTTTGCCCTTGCCCACCTCAAATGGTGTGTCGCTAAAAAACGGCGTTGATGCCAACACCTCCACCAGTGTGGACTTGCGAAGCCCACCCACACCTTCCAGCACCGGGCAATAGTCAAACTTGCAGCCTGGTTGCATGACACGGTTCACCATGCCCAGCAACCAGCAGCGGCCCACAATGCGCAGGTATTCCAGCATGGCTGGTTTCAAGGTCTCGGGCGATTCGCCCATCACATGCACCAACCAGTTGTCGATGCGGCTTTTGTCTGCGTCTATCGCAAACACCGGCAAGCTGTCCAAATACTCACGTATCGGGTGAAAGCGCCGCGTGTGTGCCACCGTTTCGATAGCTTCTTTCAAGGCAGCTCGGGGAATGCTTGGCAAACCGTATTTGTCGGTTAGGTACTTACCCAGCAGCAAATCCACCGCGTCAGTCACATCGCCCAATTGCGCATGCGCCCAGGGCCACAGCTCGCGGCTTTGCACGTTGTTAGATAGTTCGTTGTAAGCCAATATAGACTCAAGCACCGCGTCGCGCTCAAGTATCAAAATCACCATCTTGCGTGACGTCAACCAGCGCTTGTTAGCTTTGTCCCAATACGGCACGAGCCAGGTCGGTATCTGCCGGCCAGAGATCAGCTCAAAGCCATCCATGGCTGCATCATCACCGCCATCAGTGTCAACGGGGCCGTCGTTTTTTTTGCCTCCGACGTTGCCCCCACCCGAGCCACCCGTTGCCGCTGCGGCCGCTTTATCGTCCTTGCTTGGGGGCAAGGCATAAGCCGTGCTAAAGAACGTCAGCGCGCGCTCACCCGTCCAGCCGTCCACGTCAATCGCGTCCGCGCAGTCCCAACCGTCTGGCACAGTCAAAGGCTCAGGTATCTTGAGCATTTGCACCTTGCAACCATGCAGGTCGCGCAGCTCAGCACCAATGCCCAGCATCGCCTTCATGCCTGGTTGCAAGTGTGTCGCCAACAGCGGCTGCATGGCTTGGGCAATGTCAACCGCAGCCGCATCCAAACAGGCGGCTTTCTCAGCGGTGGTCAACTTCACGCGTTTGCCGTCGCAATCCGGCCACAGCAAAATATTGCAGCCAGCCAGCCAAGCCCAATCCGCCTTTTTCCAAGCGTTCGACCCACCCACCCAGCTGGCAACGTGGTACACCTCTGGCGCGGTAACGTCTAACAGCTTCTGCAGCACATCAGCTTTCTTTTCGCCTTCCACCAGCACCACCGTGCGGCCATTGGGTGCGGCGTGGCTGGGGTAATACAGTGGCCGTGGTTCGTCCCACGTCTTCCACTTCCATTGCGCAGTGCCGTCGCGGCTGGAAACGCACCAGGTATGTGGCAGCGTGTCTTTGCCACCCGTGCTGGTGATGAAGCGCACCACAAAGCCGTGCAGATCGTCGCCCACGCGGTATTCAGCTGTGTGGCCGATGATGTCTTTGCCCTTGTCGCTGTTGCGCTCAAAATGCCAAAACGTAGGCGCTGGTGCCGTCGCTGGCACGGGCCGCACAGTCGCCCAGCCTTCATCGCTTTTGGGCTTTGCGGCTTTAGGCTCAGGCAGCGGCTTGGGCGCACGCTCCACAGGCGTGTCACCCTCACGGGCACGCGTCACACCAGCAATGTCTTCTAAGCCATAATCTCGCGCCACTTGCACAGCGGCTTTGCCTGATGACAAATCGTTGCAAGCCGCATACAGGCTTATCAAATCGCCACCCTTTTCGCCCGTGCTGAAGTCTGACCACATGCCTGTATTGACATTGACCGAGCAGCTCGTGCCCTCGCCCCCACGCACTGAGCTACAAACGTATTCATGCCCACGGCGCACACCACCAGGCAACCATTGCTCCAGCAGTGATTCAGCACGGCTCAACAGCTCCTTGGCCAGTGCATCAAATTTAATGGGTGGCAACGGCGCTCTTGGCGACGCTGCATCCTGCCCATTCGGGCTGTGTAGTGGCTGGATGGTCATAGACCGTACACCGCCACTTTACGAGTGCAATACGGCACTGTCACCGTGTTTATGCCGCGTATTTTTTCACGCCGACATAGATTTTTAAAAGTCGTTTCAAACTCGCGATCATTCATACTGGGAAGTGACTCTCTCAAATCTCGCATCGTCGGACTGGTTCGTTCAGCATGAGGCACATCGCACTGCTGCAAGCGCACCAATGCGGCCATCAATAATTTGTTGTGTGCTTGTGGGTGCATAGCTTGTGTCGATCGCTTTAAGCCGCCAAGCGCATGATGTTGCGGTTAGCCTTGCGTTCTGCCAGCTCTGCAGCTTTTTTAGCAGCATACTCAGCATCAATCGCCTTAGCTCGCGCCACATCCTGCTCTGCAGCCAAAACACGACGATCACGCATTTGACGCAACGCTTCCAACTCGTCAGCCACACGCGCCATACGGCCCGCCCACTGATCAGCTGTCCAGCACAAGTTACCATGCGCCCAAATGAAGTGGCCAGTCAAATTCATCGTACCGTTCGGCAGCACCACCATCTCGCGCTGGCAAACAGTTTCAACGTACCAATCAACCCGCGTTTGATTCAACACCCGCACATAGCGGCCACTGGGTAGGCAATACACAGCGCCCAAGCGCACCGTCACGCTGGGCGCAAGGTTGACCTGGTAAGCCGTCATGCAGCCGCGGCATAAGAAACAGGCCGAGTTCGCATATAAGCAAACTCCTCAGCCAGATCAGGCAGCATATCCTCCATAGTCACGGCGCTGCCTGTTGCGCGTTCAATTTGACGAGCGCGGCCCTCAGGGATTTGATCTAACCCATT
Source organism: Polaromonas sp. (assembly GCA_043764955.1). Taxonomy (GTDB): domain Bacteria; phylum Pseudomonadota; class Gammaproteobacteria; order Burkholderiales; family Burkholderiaceae_C; genus Aalborgiella. The sequence continues at coordinate 10,375 of JAYUJX010000355.1, read as the reverse complement.
AACCCAACGAGTCATCGTTGGTAGTGATACACCCAAAGCACGAGCAAGCTTCGCCTGCCGTCCGCGCTCTACATCAGTCCATTGTTTAAGTTTCATAGGGTGATTATTAGTTATTCTGCAATCATAAGTCAATAGCTTTCTAGTATTTTTCAAAAATAAAAATATTTATTGTTTTTTTGCAAAAATTGTGTATTAAGTATTGACATGGCTTAGCTTGTCACTAATAATCACATTAACCCCGCAATTCGCGGGCAATTTGGAGTGAATGATGAAACGACTTTTTTTCCTTTTTTTAGCTTTAACCATAGTTCTCACCCTCACCGCCTGCGGCGACTGCCTTCCTGATGCGGTTATTGGCAGTGCAGACACTGCCATCACAGCGCCAGTAACCACACCAACCCCTGCCCCCGCCCCCGTGCAAACGCCTGCACCCGCACCAGTGGCTGTGCCAGCACCAGCACCAGCACCAACACCAGCACCAATTACTTTCTGCGCAGAAAGCAGCACTGTAATTTGTCCTATTAGCCCTTATCCTGTGCCTTTAATTCCAATCGTTGTTATCGACCCCGATCCAACACCAATCTGCGTCCGCAACGCCGAGCCCTTGGTCTACATCGAGCCGTTTTGGGTGGACAACTGCGGCGCTCGATACGGCGCAACACTTTCATAAATCAAACCAAACAACAGGAATCAAAACTATGTTTCACCCACTAAACTTATCTGCTGCTCTTTTAATAGCAATCATCTTAGGCACGGCTTGGCAGCTTGAAGAACCCATGGAAACAGAGGTCATGGAAGTCGTCAGCAAAAACAAGCAAGCCGTACAAACTGACAAACTTGTTTTACCCGGCAAACCATGAAAAGCCGTCTTAACCACCCTGTTCGCCTTGCCATGAAGCATTACTCAAAGCTGGCGCTATTTCTTATTGGCTTCTGGCTTGCATGTTTTCTTGCTGGTATTTTGGCTCAATGCAGCGCTGCATAAAAAGATAAACGTTTAGGAGTTCACCATGGCAACCTCGCTACACCTCTCAGGCACACTCAAAACTAACGCCCAGGTACGCACCCACTTGTGCCAACGCACTTTGCGCGAAAGCCCTGCGTTGCGCATTGAGCTAGAGCATCTCAAAGGCACGGTTGCCTACAGTGTCACCATCACCGTTCCCTGCACCAGCTACAGCGACGCTGAAACGCGCGCCAAAGACCTACTCAAAGGCCGCGTCATCGACTTTGATGCAAAAGCCGAAGATGCATACGTCCTGTTTTCTACAGTGCGTGAAATAAACATCCATTAACCACTTCACTTCACTTTACCCTATGAGAATCCTAATGCAAATCATGTCCATCGCCAAAATTGACGCCGAAGCCACCGAAGCCGCCAAGACCTACAGCAACGTCAACGACTGCTGTCCCTACCCTTTTGATACCGCCGCTGGCCGCATTTACCGCTTGGCATTTGAAGCCGCCGTCAAACTCGCTGAAGACCCCATCAACCAAACGTCAGCGCGAGCCATTACCAGCAGCCTTGACCAGTTTGAGGCATTGCCAGCATGAATGATTTGAAAATAATTAACTTGACTTTTTGGGCATGGGTTGCCAAGTTTGCCAGCCGTCCCGCTGTGCGCGATTGGCTCATTCTGCGTGCTAAACGCACCCCTTATAGTCACATTCTCAGTCTTGATGGCACAGAAGCTTACATGATGCGCTATTGGCTGTTTAACCCATACCCTGCAAGCGGTGCAACCAAGCGCTTTGGCTGGGGTTGGTTACCATCTATTCGCGTTCATCACATCCTTATAAAAGACCAAGACCGCCACCACCACGATCACCCATGGAACGCCCGCACCATTGTGCTGCAAGGTGGCTACACCGAAGATCGTAGCGGCACACATTTTGTCCGAATACCAGGTGACACAGCAACCCTGCGATTTGAAGAGTATCACCGCATTAACTATGTGACAGACGGCGGCGTTTACACCATTTTCATAACATGGAAGCAGCGCGGCGAGTGGGGCTTTAATGTCAACGGCAAAAAAGTGCCGTGGCGCGAATACCTTGCTATCGAAAAAAACAACGGATTAAGCAAATAACAGAACGACACCATGAACCAATTTCAAAACCTCTTCCTTACCGCGCTGGTTGCCAGCCCGACCAACCCGCGCAAAACGTTTGACCCTGTCAAACTCAAAGAACTGGCTACTAGCATTGCAGCCAGTGGCGTACATCAGGCCATATTAGTGCGACAACTGCCAGCGCAACGGCTGCTGGACACGGCACACATAAAACCGCGCCCTGAATATGAAATCGTCGCGGGTGAGCGCCGCTACCGTGCCAGCGTCATCGCCAAAGCGGACACTATACCCGCCATTATTCGTGAGCTTACAGACGAGCAAGTTCTAGAAGTCCAAATTATTGAAAATCTGCAGCGCGACGACTTGAGTGCGCTTGAAGCCGCCGAGGGTTATCAAACCCTCATGGACCACAGCCACCTCACCGCCGATCAAGTGGCCGAGAAAATCGGTAAGTCCCGCACCTTTGTCTACAACAGCCTCAAGCTGCTAAAACTTTCCCCCACCGCCAAGCTAGCCATACGTGAACAAGGCCTCACAGCCAGCGTGGCCGAGCTGATCGCCCGTATCCCCAACGATGCCCTGCAAGCCAAAGCCCTAGCCTTCGCCGTCGCGCCCGATGGCGATGGCGACAAGCCCAGCTACCGCACATTCAGCCAGTGGGCACAGCGCAATGTGATGCTCAATTTGCAGTATGCCAACTTCCCCATTGAATTTGCCAATCTAGTCTCCGCAGCCGGCGCATGCAGCACCTGCAGCAAGCGCACAAGAGCAAACCCGGATCTATTTACCGACGTCAAAAGTGCAGACATGTGCATAGACCCCCCCTGCTACCACCTTAAAGCCCAAGCCCACAAAGACGCCTTGGCTGCGCAGGTAGCAGCCATACCCAAGGCCAGTAACCGCAATGTGGATGAGCAGCAAGGTTTAGGGCTAGAGTCAACGTTGGCACAAGATGCGCGGGCGCAAACCCGAACGGAAGAAGCCACCCAGCGCGACATTGAGACGCTGCGAAACCGAGCAGCAATTGAAACCAGCCGCGCTCAAGCCAATGCCTGCTATGACACACTGATTGACTTCATTTACAACTACCCTGCCGACAACGCGCCATCATTGTTACCTGTCGAGCTGCTACGGCGCTGGCTACAACAATACATTGAAATGTGGAACGCTGAAGACCTAGCTGTCGTGCTGGACATGGCTCCAAAAGGCGATAAAGTCAGTTTTGCAGAATACGAACTTGCATGCAAGTTGCGCATTGGTCGCGCTGATGATGCCGACATTTACCGCTACATGGCAGCCATCATGCTGCGATCAGAGGTTAACAGCAATAATATTGAAACCGAGACATTGCTACTAAATACATTTGCAACCGCGTATGAAATCGACCTAGAACCAGTGCGCGATGAAGCCGCCGACCAATTAAAAGCTGAAACAAAAGCCAAAATCGCCGACATTAACAAGCAAATCAAGGCGAAAAAAGGCGAAACCTCAGCGCCAAAAACCACTTCTACCCCACCACCCGCTGGCGCAGCCATAGATACGGGAGATGCTAGCGCTAAAAAATCAAAACCCACTGGCGCTTCGCGCAAAGTGAAGACCACTGAGCAGGAAGCAATATCAGGCATCGCTGCTGCGATGCAGAGCATTGAAGCTGAACCCACTGGCGCTGCGCTTGAGGGTTCAGAGGCGGCGGCAGGTGCATTGGCAATAAACTCCGCCGTCGTCGTATTAGACGGCAAGCACAAAGGGCGCGTGGGAAGAGTTGTCGGCATGCTTGGTAGCAATTCGTGGTCGGTCGAGCTGTACAACGCGCTCGGTATGCCTTTTGTGACGATATTACCCACCAAGTCAATCGAGTTGTACGAAGAAAGCTCAGCCGCATGAAGCTACAAACAATATTCAAACAAACACTCCTAATAATGGGCGGTGTTATTGCTGGAATCGCATTTACCGCCTTTCCGATCATTGGATTCGGCTTCTTCTTCATGACCCCGCTAATAATTTTAGTCATAGCCACACACATTATGATCATGTATATAAAAGGCGAAAAATTGGATTCAGATGATATAGCGGAAGGGTTACAGATTGCATTTTTATGCACATTTGGCGGCATTGCCTACGGTGTAAGCCTAGTGATAAACAACTGGGCAAAGACAAAGTCATGACCAAACCCAAACTAAACCCTAAACGCAAATTCACCCGCGTCCTTTGGACTGCTGACGAAGAAGCCTACCTACGCCAGCATTACCCCGACACGGCCAGCCAAACCATAGCTGACCACCTAGGCCGCAGCTTAGGCAAGGTTTATGCCAAAGCGTGTCACATGGATCTGTACAAATCTGCCATTTTCCTAGCCAGCGAAGCATTGAGCCGCATGCAGCGCCCACTGCATGGCGGCAAGGCGCATTGGTTCAAAAAGGGCAACGTGCCTGCCAACAAAGGCAAACCCGCCAAATACAACGCCAACAGCGCCGCAACCCAGTTTGGCAAAGGCAACCGCCCGCACAACCACCGCGACGTGGGCGCACTGCGCATCAATTCCCTAGGCTATGTTGACATCAAACTAGCTGACGGACACAACCAATGGTTTTTACTCGCCCGCTACAACTGGTTTTTAGACACCGGCCACTGGACAGACAGCAAAGAAGTGTTCTGGTACCGCGACCTAGACAAAGAAAACTGCAAAGTCGGCAACTTAGAGCTAATCACCCGCCGCGAACACATGCAGCGAACCACCCTGCACCGCCTCCCCCCCGAAATGGTGCAAACCATCCAACAGCGTGGCCGCCTAAACCGCGCGATCAACAGCATTACCAAATTTCAAAACGATATGAGAAACCAAGGAGTAGCAGCATGACCACAGAAGTTACAACCACCACACCCCACATCTCAGACATACGCATCATCATGCTAGAGCAAATGAAAGCTCTACGCAGCGCAGCGCCTGACGCTGTTGAGGCTGAGCTCAAGCGCTCCAGAGCCATCAGTGAGTTGGGGCAAACCATGATCAACAGCGCCAAAGTTGAGATTGACTACCTAGAAGTCACCAAACAAGACCATTCGCCGTTTTTGGAAACACCAAACATTGTCAAGAACAGCACCCCGCCTACACCACAGCTGCAAAACAACCCAAGCACAACCAACGACACCAAACCCGTCGTCACACGCACCACATGGGTAGACGTTATCAGCAAAGGCAAAGGCAAAGCGAAATGATTCCCTACACCCGAGCCCACATCAACGCATGCAGCCCAAAGCGACCCATGCACCCCGACACCTACCTTGGCAGTATTTTTCAAATAGACGCTGCGCTGCAAAGCATACGCACGGGCGCTGCCCCGAAATTGAATGACTGGATAGCTCTGGCCGACATGGTGGGCGTCATGGACGCACTAAAGAAGCAACGCAAAATCTACGATGACGACAACTTAATCACCGATGCGGTCCATGCTTTAGCCAAATCCAGCACCCGCGCTGGCCAAGGAAAAGCCATACGGCTAGACGGCAAAGGCATCCTAGCCGTGGCCGCGCTCATGCAAGACTACACCATCTGCTGCGAACAGCTACCAGAGCGCACCATCAAATCAGCTATCAACCACGCTTTTGAGATTCAAACCCAACTCAAAGCCAAAGAGCGCAAAGCCGCCATGCAAGACGCGGTGGCAGCATGAGCGACCCCAAACACCCCACCAACAAAAAATGGGAACTATTCGACCCAGAGATACACCCGCCGCCAAAAGGCAAAAGCCTGCTGCTGCTCAATGAGGGTGGCGTTTTAATCATTGGCACTTGGTACACAGGCGCACTAGCATGGGGGTACAAGCCGACTATCCCACAATCCGTAAAAGACCGCCTAAATAAGCACAGAGCCGTCGTATTTAATGCGTAAGTAGCTATTGAATTTATAGTAATTTAAAAGGATGGAAAAATGAAAAAATATATTTGGAAACTATGCACACGCGCTTGGCCGGAAGGTCAAATCTTGCCATTTTGGGCGCTTGTTGTTAGGGCAATTCTTTACCCGCTAAATACATTTTATTGGCAGATGAGCAAATCACGCGGATACGACTGGCTAACGAACAATTGGAATGTAGACGGCGTCAAATGGTCTGGCGTTGCTTTGCGCCATATGGCAAGCGCGCAAGGTGTAATTTTCAAGATCACAACGACCAACGGGATCACAACTATTGAAACTCAAAAACCTCAACAATGACACACCACACAACCCTAGTCAACTCACGAAAAAAATATTGGAGAATTAAATGCAAACACTACATATCACAATTGAGCACCCCCTAATCACAGCAGAGAAAGCGCGGAAGCTGGGAGTGGGTAAGGCCGAGTGGAAATGGAAGCATCCCTATGATTTGAGCCCTTGGAATATCTGTAATGAAAAAACATGCACATACCATAAAGATGCGTATTACCGCGCCATCAATGAACCTGAGCCAGTAGAGCCAAACTGCCAAGTACGTAACGACGACACTGGTGAACTTAAAACAATGACTCCAGAAGCTGCGAAGTTGTTGCAGGCTGAACTTGGTGATACGGTTCAGTGGTGGCTTGGCTCTACAAATATGAGTGAGTGGAAAACTCTTGACTTTAATTCAACAGGACTTTACAGCTACAAACTAAAAGTCAAGCCACCCCGCAGGACAGAGCCGCCCTTGGTTTGGCCAGATTTAGAGTGTGTGCATGAATGGGTGCAAACCATAGAAAGCATGCATCAAACATGCATCTATTGCAAAAAGATTGAGGCACAAGTACTTAGCAAAGACCAAACCGAGGCATTAGAAGAAGCTATTGCTATTTGCAATGATGCGCTGCACTTTTACGCAGAGCCATCCAACTATAAATCACCAAGCCAAGGATTCGCTGCTCAGTACGACCCAGAACCATCGCTAATTCAAAACGACGCAGGGAAACGTGCGCGTGATGTTATTGAGGCGGCCAGGTTGGAAGTCAAAAAAGTGAAGCCATATCGTGCTAACCGTCGCTGAAGCCGCCGCGCATCTCAGCCCACCACCCTGTTTTAGTCAAAATTCCCCAACCTAATCTTGATATTAAAAAGCTCCCACGCTGCTGGCGGCATTCTGCGGTCGCCAGCTTCGTAGAGCCGCCACATGCGATCTTGGCAATGCACCAGCGCACCAGCTTGTCTCTGCGTCAGGTTGTGCGCGGCTCTGAGTGCTTTGATTTCTTCGGCGGTCGGGAAAGCCCCCTTGGGCTTGCGATTTGGGTGGTTGTCCATATCAAATCAAGCTAGCTGATTTGCGGACTTTGACTAAGCCTTCAGAAACCGCTGCTGGGAAGCGTTGCAGCAGATAATTCGCTTCGCTTTGCGTATCGCGTTTTGCAGCGCGTGGCTCCGCTTGTATCAGTGCTTGCAACGCATCGTTTAGCTTTATAAAACACGCCTTTTCCAATTGAGCCCATACCTTAATATCGCTTTTTGAATAAGCAAAAATATTAATCAAACACCCATGAAATTTGGCACTCCCATTGGCTTGCGGTGCACCCGCCAAGTTAAAAACCCAGCCAGACTCATTGTGTGTAAGCATGCCCGCTTGCTGGTCATTGCGCTTTACGAGTAGACGCGGTGCGGTGCTGTGGCCGTCTTTGATAAAAGATACGGCAATCGATCTTGTAGCTGTAGTCATTTTACATCTCCTGCCCCTGTACCCCGAGGCGCGGTAGGTAGCGATTTTGCTACCATGACGTGATTGTATAGGTAATTTGTACCGATTGCAAATTGTTTTAAATTTATTTTTTAAGTATTCTCCCTAATGCACCCCTAAACGCAAAAACCCCCTCAGCCCGAAGGCCAAAGGGGAATCTCACGTCGCGCTTCATCGCCAGCCACGCGCGGCTGCACTTTACCGCCGGTCACATATCCATAAAAAAGCAACCTGCGGCACGCAATTCAGGGGGCCGTTGTAAACGGATTTGCAATCGTCATCGACGTGTCTAAGTGCTTCAGCAAATCATCGGAAGCAGCGCCACGTCCTTTGTCGGCCAGCGAATTTGACAAACCAAAACGGCCAAGAATCACATTGACCGTGCCATCGATCAGCTTTTCAGCAATTCGCAGGCCTTCGTTTTGTGGCGCTTTGAAAGCTGGCACTTTGCCGGTTGCATCGGACGGGTTGTAAATACTAAAGCGCTCTACACCTTTTAGCTCGATGGTTTGACCCGGCTGGGCGACCATTTGAAATATAGGTGTTGGCGTGGCTTTTTGTGTGGCTGCAATTTGCTTGTCATACATGGTTGCTTGGTGCGTCATTTCAACTTGCGACGTAGCGCAGCCGGTGGCAAACATAGCCATCAAAATGGCTGTAAATAACATTAAAAATCGTTTCATGGGTAGCTCCTTTAAAATTTACTGACGTGATTACTGAGGTGATTACTGAGGTGACAGGGGGGGAATTGGTGCAACAGGCGGAAAAATGCCAATGTTTCGCTGGCTTAGCAAGTCGTTGGATTTTTTCAGCGTGTGAGCTGCGTTTGCAGCCGCTGCAGCATCGTATCCCAAGCGTCGATATTCGTCTCGACACGTTTGATAAATGTCTGTGGTTCCGCTGGCATAACTACGGAGACGGTCGGCAGGGGCGCTGTCGATGGCTTGTTGATATTCAGCGGTGCGCTGCCGCAGCCTTGCATCAGCAAAATTAGCGCGGCCAGTAGCAGCAACAATTTGTTTTTCAATATCTTCATAATAGCTTTGCACTCCTTTGGTTTCTTTGGTTAATCGATCAACTTCGTCTTTGGCACGTCTCAGCTCATCGTTTTCGCGCTTGGCAACGCTTAGCTCAATGGCAGTTTTGCCATGGTCGCGGCCTTTGACATAGGCATACACGTAGCTGCCAACGACAACGGCCACAACCAAGCCATACAACGCCAATTTGACCCACCCAAGGGCAAGGGTTGCAGTTTTCTTGGCGACAAACCAAGCAGCTATAGGGCCTAAAAATAAGGGCATATCAACCTTTCTGCGCAGCAAGCGCAAATAACAAAACCGATGAAATCACACCGACAATTGAAATTAAAATTGCAATCAAATGCATAAAATCTCCTTGAATAAATACTTTATTTAATACCCTTCCAGGCACACGAAAAATGCACCGCATCCACAGACCTAAACCGCCCACCCCATGCGGTCGGGACGTTGTAGCCCTTACCCAACTCTTCCCACAGCACGCCTGCCTGCAAATACTTTGAAGCGTCCCACGTCACCTTGTGGTTGATGGTCAAAAACTTGTCTCGGGCTAGGCCGTTGACGTGCAGGCTGTTGGCAATGCCCACGCCTTTGTGCGCGTTCAGCGCGGCTTGTTCGGCTGTGCGGCGGGCTTCACCGTCTGCAAAGCCGTAGCGCGGGTCAACCGCACCAATCAGCAGGTCGTGCATGGCGTGCAGTTTGTTGCATTGCGCTTGGTATTCGACGATGCTGATGCCATCGTAAAAACCAAGTTTCACACCGTAGGCGGCAATGGCGGCAACGGCTAGGACTAAGGCGCTGGCGACTTTTGGATTAACGGACAAATTCATTCATCATCCTTCAAACCAGCAATCTTCAAAGCCAGCCTGTAATCTTTGCGTTTGAAATACCAATTTACAACGGCATTAATCATCATGCCGAAAAAAGCAATGGCGATACCCGCCCACATTGCAATGTCGTTGTTGTCCATCCCTTGGAATACTGCAAACAGCGCTCCAAACCAAGTAGTTGCCGAGCTGCTTTTTATTGCGATTGTTTCGTTCATGTGTCACTTTCTTTTTTTTACAAAAACTTATCTTGCTTTAACCAGAACACCAGAAAAATACGTTTCAGCAATAAGAGCACGTGTGTTTTGACTAGAGCCAGAGGATTGGAAAACAAATACTTCTAAATAATCTGTGGTGCCATTTAAATAAACAAGTGGATTGGCGTTTGCCCCAATTGTAGGTCCCGATGCACCACGTCGATACTCTGCACCGTTTTTAAAAATGGCACAAACTACTTGAGTTAGTGCAGAGCCAAAACCAACACCAGCACTAATCTGATATTCACCCGACACTTGAGGTGTAAACCGATTATTCACAAAAGCCGAACTTAAATTATGTTCTTCCGTTTGAAATTGCAACTTCGTAAAAACATTGATTGGTATTGATTGCGCAACCGACTGGTATGCTGAGAACGATGGTCGGGCGGCGTCAAGTAGTTTTAGTGCTGCAGCGGATGCTGCAGTAAAAACAGCATCTCCGACTGTGCTTGCGCCCAAAGCAACTCTTGCCCCTGCCGGTGTGCCAGAGCCGCCAAATAAGTT
>JAYUJX010000354.1:0-1444 GCA_043764955.1 Polaromonas sp. | reverse complement strand
TGGCAAAAGTAGGCGCATCCTTTATGCCTGCTGGTAATATGCAAGACAGTCTTTATGCTGCAGCAGCAGAAGCCGATCAAGCTCAAAAGGACATTCGCAAAGACTACAACGCTGAAACGCTCGACGCTGAGAAGGCTACCGCTTTTCGCAAAAATCAACTAATCACCAAGTACGGAAGCGAAGACGCCATTCCTGCATGGGAAGGTTTCAAGCAAGGTGTGTCTAGCATGACCCAAGGCGGCGTGCTGCAGACCGTAGGTAATGTCACACAGTCGCTGGCGTCTAGCGCCCCTTCCGTGATTGGTAATCTTGCTCGCGTCGGCGGCGCGGCCTTGACTGCTACGGGTGCGGGTGCGGTGCTTGGTGTGCCGCTTATGATCGGCGGTACTGCGCTGGCTACTCTCGGTGGCGCTGCAGCTACCGCAGGTGACGTTGGCGGCGACACTTACGACGAGGCGTTAAAATACGCACAAGCTAAAGGCATGACACCGGACGAGGCAAAAGAATACGCCCGCACTGCAGGACGTGAAGGCGGCGCTGCAGGGGCCGCCATTGGTGCCGTTGAAGGTTTGATAGGTGCCAAGTTTGGCGCGGGTTCTGCAGCTAAAGCCGGCTTCAAGGCAGGCGCTAAGAAGCTGGCTATCGAAACCGGTACTGAGGCTTTAGCTGAAGGCGTCGGGCGCACAGCCGTTAATGCAACAGCCATCAACCGGGGTGAGGACCGCAGCTACATGCGCGGCGTGGCTGAGGCCAGCGCTCAAGGCGCTATTGGCGGTGCAGGCATGTTCGCGGGAGCACAGGCGTTGGCATCGGTCACAGGTACCGAGGCTCCAAGCGGTCCGGTTCAACTACAGAACACCCCCGCTGCGATTCAAGCCGGTATGTCTGCTGCCTCTGCTGCTACAAATACCGCAGCAACTGTGGCGCAAGCTGCTGTGACCCAAGCTCAAGCCGCAGTCCAAGCGGCTCAGGCCACAGGCGATGACACTCAGGTGGCAGCCGCTACCGCTGCGCTGCAGGCCGCTACCGCACAGGCGCAGGCCGTGGGCGCTGAGCCAGTGGCCACAAGCCAGGTAGAAGCTATACGGGCTGCAGCCGCTGCACAGGACGGACTCGACGCAGCTATCGCCAAGGGCGACTCGGTTGAGATCGAGCAGGCAACACAAGCGTTTAATACCGCCGTTGCTACCACACAAACGGTAGCTGCGCCAGCAGCAACGGCTACAGCTACAGCGGCAACGGATACTGCAGAGCGCGAAAGACTCAACGGTGTGCAGATACGCGACATGCTCGACAAGGTTGAGGCTATCCCTCAATTGCTTGAGAACGTCAAGCTCGGCTTGGATGGGTCTAAGCAGGCGCTTAGCGCTGTTGCGCCTTTGGCGGGAGCTGTTGGCCGAGGGGTTAACATGGGTTCGGCCAAGCAGCAGTGGGTCAAAAACAT
>JAYUJX010000353.1:0-1445 GCA_043764955.1 Polaromonas sp. | reverse complement strand
CTTGCGGGTTAGCGCCTAGGTTTTGCGTGATCACATTGAAAGTCAGCCATGCGAAAGGCAGCAAGCACAGTAGAAAAACCAGCGGTTTGGCGGCTGGTTTAAGTAATAACTGACGCATGAATATGTCGAGATTAGAAGTTTTTCTTCAAATCCATGCCCGCATACAGGGAAGCAACTTGAGCTTCGTAGCCGTTAAACATCTCGGTTTTGCGTTTCTTAGCAAACAAACCGCCCTCTTCGCCTATGCGACGTTCGGTCGCTTGGCTCCAGCGCGGGTGGTCTACCGTGGGGTTCACGTTCGAGTAGAAACCATATTCGTTGGCGGCTGCTTTATTCCATGCCGTGGCAGGCAGTTTGTCGGTAAAGCGGATTTTGACCACGCTTTTCCCGCTCTTGAAGCCATATTTCCATGGCACAACCAAGCGCACGGGCGCGCCGCTTTGGTTGGGCAACACTTCGCCGTACATGCCGAAACTGAGTAACGTGAGAGGATTCATGGCTTCGTCCATGCGCAAACCCTCCACATACGGCCAATCCAGCACGGCAGATCCCACGAATGGCATAGTTTTTCGATCCGCCAACGTCACAAATTCGACGTACTTGGCATTGCTGAGCGGTTCAACCTTTTTAATCAACTCAGACAGCGAATAACCGACCCACGGAATCACCATCGACCAGCCTTCGACGCAGCGAAGGCGGTAAATACGCTCTTCTTGGGCGCTGAGTTTGAGCAAGTCTTCCAACGTGTATTTCGCTGGCTTTTTGACCAAACCTTCAATTTCCACCGTCCAAGGCGTGGTTTTCAGGGTGTGGGCATTTCTGGCGGGGTCGGCTTTGTCGGTGCCGAATTCGTAGAAGTTGTTGTAGGTACTGGCGTCTTTGTAGTCGGTCAGCTTGTCGAGCGCCATACCGCCGGCTATTTTGGAAGGCGTATTGGCCAAAGCTGCCAGTTTGCCCGGTTTTGGTGTCATGGCATGCGCCTCACGCGATGCCCAAGTTGCCATTGCTGCCCCAGCCACACCACCAGCCACGAGCTTCATCAGGTCACGGCGGCCTTCATAGACACCTTGCGAAGTGATTTCGCTGCTGATTAAATGGTTGAAACCGTCGTTGTTCGTTTTGATAAGCATGATGAGCTCCTTGTTGATACCGAATTAACTTTGAATAGTCTGTTCAATAGACTGTTCAATAGTCTGTATACGCAGCTATTTCTTACGTAGATTCAATCACAGCAGCCACAGCATTGCACATGCAGGGACAAAAAAGGGCTGCAAGAGCCCTTTTAAATCGATATTCACCACATCACAAAGTGCCGTAGCTGTGCAATCCGCTCAAAAACATGTTTACGCCCAAGAAAGCAAAGCTGGTTACGCCTAAGCCCGCCAGCGCCCACCAAGCTGCCACCGTGCCCCGCAAGCCCTTCATCAGACGCATGTGCAGCCAAG
>JAYUJX010000352.1:0-1446 GCA_043764955.1 Polaromonas sp. | reverse complement strand
ACACACCATAGTTCTTCCTTTGTGAAAGCGTCCAGCGCGCCAAACGGTTCATCCAACAGCAGCATTTTGGGTTCGTGAATAAGTGCACGGCAAATACTGGCGCGTTGCTGCATACCGCCCGACAACTGCCACGGAAACTTGTCTGCGTAGCCATCGAGTCCGACAGTTTTGAGCAATTGGCGTGCGCGTGCTTCGTATTCAGCGCGCTTGGCTTTGAGATTGCTACGGTAGGGTTCGACGATTTCCAGCGGCAGCATGACATTGTCAAGCGTGGTGCGCCATGGCAGCAAAGAGGGCGCTTGAAACGCCATGCCCGATATTTTGAGTGGCCCAGTGACAGGCGCACCATCCACATGGATGCTGCCACGCGTCGGCATTTTTAGGCCCGTCGTCAGCTTCATGAAGGTAGATTTGCCACAGCCCGACGGCCCCACAATGGCGATGAATTCGCCCTCGGTGACCGACAGGTTAATGTCTTCAACCGCAAACTGGTTTTGTGCCAACAACTCGTCGTTGTAGGCCAGCCAGACATTTTTAAAATCAACAAACGCCATAGTTAGAGCATTTTCAAAGAATCTGTCTTACCGCGAAGGCGGTAATTCAAAGTTATCGCGAAGGCGGGAATCCAGAGCGAGCAATGAGTTTTATTAGAGGCACCGATGTGGATTCCCGCCTTCGCGGGAATGACTGTCATGGTTACTTCTTAGCTGGTGCAGCTTTTGCAGTCGGCAAAACAGCATTCAAAGCAGCATCGCTGGGTAAGAAGCTGCCATTCCAAATCGCATTGCGATCCACACGTGTTTTCGTGCCGAAGGCGTCAGACACTTGGCTCGCCATCAGCGACAAGCGGCCATCGTTGACCTTGCCGAAACCTTCAGTGCGTGCGTCTGGGCTGTTGATGACCGTGTCAATCGCAAGTTTCAAGCGACGCTCTTCGAGTGCAACATTGATAATGCCGTCGCGTCCTTTGACATAAGTGATGCCTTCAACCGGGTTAGCGACCACTTCTTTGGCCGCTTTGGTGAAAGCCGCCAAGAACGCTTTGATAGCCGCTGGGTTCTCTTTGATCAGCTTAGGGCTCACGATGATGGCGTTGCCGTACAGCTTCACGCCGTAGTCAGGGTATTGCATGATGGCCACGTCTTCCGCTTTAACGCCACGCGCTTCCAAATTGAGTAGCGATGTGAAAGTAAAGCCAGTGATCGCATCGATATCGCCTTTAGCCAACATGGTTTCACGCAGCGCAGGGTCCATAGACACCCAATTAACGCCACTCACGCCATTGGCTTTAGCAAAAATCGGGAAAGCACGGCGACCAGCGTCAAAACCAGGCGCGCCTAGTTTCTTGCCATTCAAGTCAGCAGGTGATTTGATGTTTGATTTTTTGAGCGACATCACCGACGCTGGCGTGTTGTTATAAACCATCATCACAGCGACGGGCTTGTT
>JAYUJX010000351.1:0-1451 GCA_043764955.1 Polaromonas sp. | reverse complement strand
GCTCAAACCCAGGATCAACACCTAAGGATTGATGCACCAAGGCGCTGTGTCATGCATAAAGCCCATCCACAGCGCCCAAGCTGAGCTGGCTGCCAACGCCAAGCCAGCCAAGCGAACACCTAAGTTACCACTGCCCTGCCCCCGCAGTCTAAGCCACAGCCACGGCCCGGCCATCATGGAAACACTGGTTCCCAAAGCAAAAAGTGCCATGACCATAGCACCATCAACTGTTTTACCCGTCAAAGTCGCCACCAATAACGCAGAATAAAGCAAGCCACAGGGCAAAAAGCTCCACAAGGCGCCAATAACCAAGGGCGCACCTTTGCCCTTACCAGCCGCAAGCGCGCGTGCGCCTGCCCATATTTTGCGTCCTGCAGACTCTAGCCAAACGGGCTGCTGCGCTTTCCAAACCAACAGCAGCCCCAGCAGCATCGTCGCCACATGAAACAGCGTCCACACAGGTCTGAGTGCAGCCGATTGAATGGTTAACCAACCTAAACCTTGCATAGATGCCGCAGCCAGTGCACCCAATACAGAGTAGCCAATGACACGACCCGCTTGAAATGTCCACATAGCTGTATTTTTATCAGCACCTGCAGCTTGTCCGATGCCTGCACATGCAGCGCCGCACATGGCGATGCAGTGTGGGCCTCCGGCTAGACCCATGAAAAGCGCCGTCACGGCGAGAGATGATTGCATGCCCTAATGCTAAGGTATTTTTGCTAAATAATTTTTGAAAATCGAGCACGGTTGAGATCTGTCTGCAAATACTTGTCAAACACCATGGCAACCGCACGTACAAAAAACCAACCTACCTCTGTAACCTGAATACCGCTAGCCTCCAAAACAACCACCCCCTGTTCCTCCAGCTTATAAAGCGCTTCCAATTCAACTGCAAAGTAAGTTTTAAATTCTATTAAAAACGCAAGTTCAATAGATTCAAACGTAACCTGACCTTGACACATCAGCGCCATGATGACGGCGCGGCGAATCATGTCGTCACGACTGAGTGCAAGCCCGCGCACCACAGGGAAACGACCTTGATCCAAGTAGCCGTAATACTCTTCGACCGACTTGGCATTTTGGCTATAAGTCGCACCAATCCGACCAATCGATGAAACGCCAAGCCCGATCAAATCACAATCTGGTTGGGTGCTGTAACCTTGAAAATTACGATGTAGTCGCCCCTGCCACTTTGCAACAGCCAAGGCATCATTGGGAAGAGCGAAATGATCCATACCCACATAAACGTAACCCGCTTTTACCAATGAGACCATGGAATGCGACAGCATGGACACCTTGGCTGAAGCGCTTGGCAGTTCAAGTGAATCAATGCGACGCTGCGGTTTGAAGCGCTCGGGCAAATGTGCATAGGCATACAGCGCAATACGGTCTGGTCGCAGCTCGTTGATCTGCGCCAACGTGCGGTCAAACGACTCTGGGCTTTGCAT
>JAYUJX010000350.1:0-1452 GCA_043764955.1 Polaromonas sp. | reverse complement strand
TGCTGAATTTGGAAGTGCAAGCGCCTGAGATTCGGCTGTTGCCTGAGCAAAACAGATTGAACGCAACCATGGCGGTAGAAGCCAGCGGCGTCGCTTTGAACCGCAAGCAAGCGGGTACCTTTGAGGTGGAATTTGCCTTGCGCTATGAAGTGAGCGACCGCACACTTCGCGCCACAGCTTTGCGATTCAAGCGTTTGAGCTTTCCAGGCTTGCAGCCCATGGCATCTGAGATGCTGAACCTGTATGGTCAAACTTTGAGCGAAAAGGCGTTGTTGGAAGTGGTGCTGCACACTTTGAGGCCGCAAGATTTGGGCATGGCCGACGGCCTGGGCATGCAGCCGGGTAGCGTCACCGTCACAGAGCGCGGGCTGGTGGTTGATTTTGTCGCGAAAGTGCCATGAGGTTTGTAGGCGTCCGCATATCATCTCCATTAAGATGCTTCAAATCCTTTTAAACCACTAAGCCAGCAGGAGATACCGATGTTCAGTCACGTGATACTTGGCGTTAACGACCTTGAAAAGGCCAAAAAATTCTACGACGCCTTGCTCGGCGCACTGGGCATGGGCGCTGGCATCGCCAACACCACCACCAGCGGCGTTAAACGCTATTTTTACCGCAGCGCCACGGGCAGTTTTGGCATCACCAACCCCATCAACGGTGAAGAGGCGACCCACGGCAACGGCAGCACTATTGGTTTTAGCATGCAAACGACCGAACAGTGCGACGCTTTCCATGCAGCGGGCGTTGCCAATGGCGGCACAACCTGTGAAGACCCGCCGGGCTGGCGCGAAGGCTCGGTCGGCAAAATGTACCTGTGCTACTTGCGTGACCCAGATGGCAACAAGCTTTGCGGGATGCACAGAGCGCCCAAGCCTGTTTAAATCTGTCAAGCGAGTTTCAATGCATTTTCAGCTGCAATCACCCTAAACGCGGCTGAAATGCGCGTGTCTGCTACCACCGTTTGCCAAAACTGGATGGCCAAAGCCAACGCGCGTGGCCATTCGGGCAGAGTGGCGGAAGTGGGTTGCGGTTTGCCCTTAACGCCAAGTCCAGCAGCAAAGTCGCGCTGCACCTGCTCGCCGCCCACAGGCGCGTAAAACATGGGCAGCATGTCGTAGGTGGGGGACAGCGCCCAATCCCCACCGTTTTGGCTGCCTTCAAGCAGCAGCGAGATGTTGCCGTAATGGCGGTCGGTGTTGGCGATGAGCTGGCCAAATGCTTCTAAAAAACACAAGTCACGCGCATCGTGGGCAGTCATCAGCCCACGTGCATGCATCCGCTCGGCCGTGGCGGCCCAGTTGTCTTCGTTGCCTATGTATTCAGCGTCGTAGACTTGCAGCGACACCATGCCTTGTCGACCCAAACCCTGCGGGTTATTGGGGCTGATGGCAGGACGGTCAAAGCGGACAGATTCTAAAAACACGCGCCCCGCCACGGTAAACAGCTGGGTTT
>JAYUJX010000349.1:0-1454 GCA_043764955.1 Polaromonas sp. | reverse complement strand
ACACCGTATCTATTGTCTATACAGCTATAGAAACCGCAGCAAAAACTGTGCTGGACGAGCGGGCAAAGCACCAAACGGGGGACAATCCGGCGAGTTTGGCGGATTTATATGACCCACTGACCATGCCACCCGCCCTGCTCAAAGCGCACCAAAAGCTAGACGCCGCCATGGACAAAGCCTACGAGGCCAGCGGTGGCAAAAAGGCGACAAGTCTGACGCCGAACGCGTCGCCTTACTCTTTGACCTCTACCAACGGCTGACGAGTTTGCTGCCAGCGGATGCGGTGAAGGCGAAGCGACGGGTGAAATAAATTCGTCATTCCCGCGTAGGCGGGAATCCATAAGCCCGTCGTTCTGCCAATACCTTGTAAACGTAACGCCACATGCATTCCCGCCTACGAGGGAATGACAATTGAGGAGCGGGAATGACGGCTTGGGAAAGCGAGAATGTGAGGTCAAAAGAAGTGACCTTCGCGCTAGTTTTCCCACTTTAAAAAAGGGGGATTGAGGGGGATTTAACCCGAATTTGACGTTAATTTACTATACTTTTTATAGCTACTAAAATAATAAATACGCCGGCTAGAGGCATAGTGTGGTACTACCCCAACCCCAAAGAGGGCGCAGAGGCGGTGAAGGGACGGGTGGCGTTTTGGAATGGCGTAAAAATAGAGCCATAATCACTATAAATATGCCTATAGCCTTTGTATTTATAGCCTAAGCAGCTATTTTTTCAGGAGCATGGCTTTAAATCGAGATGGTAGACCAGAGCGCCCCGGGTGGCATCGGTAGTGTCCAAGGACGCCATGGGTTCGCCGGTGCGCAGGTCTCCGTCCAGGCCGAGGGTGATGCCGACATTGAGCACGGCGGCGGTGCCGCAACCGATGCGTTTCATTTGCCCTGCGCCTATGGTTTCGGTGAACACATAATCGCCTTCATGCGGGCCTTTGACTTTGCGCTTGAAAACGCGTCCGCGATCGTTGCCTTGCGGCCCTAAAAAATATTGAACCTCAAGATCGGTCTCTTGCTTTTTAACAAGTTTTGCAAAACCCCGGTAGTCGACCTTATAAACACCGATGGATTGATTCATCGGTAAATTGAGCGGCGCCGATATACGGCACACTTTTCGTGGTTTGGCGCTGCCTGTGCTGCCGCTGCTTTCTAGGGTGAACTTGTCGAACAAGATGCTCAAACTGCTGCCGTCGGGCGACATGATGATGGAATAGCTTCCAACTGGGCAACCGTTGGTTTCTTGCGCCCAGGTAGGCAGGTAGGCTAGCCATGCGCACGCGATGATACTTCTTAACAACAATTTCATGGCTATTGCCTCCCGTTTGACTCTCAATTTAGCGCTCTTTTGACCACTAAAAAAAGGGCGACCTTGGCATCCAAATGCCGCCCTGAAGTTAGGCTATCGTCGCCCGATAGTTACTAACTCTCTCTCTCATTCACTTATAC
>JAYUJX010000348.1:0-1464 GCA_043764955.1 Polaromonas sp. | reverse complement strand
CCAAAGCCTGCATCGCGGCGGCATTGGCTACAAAATCGGCGGAACGGGCGTTGAGTTTGGTTTCCAGGACGGGCATGGTGGGTTCGCGCTGTAAATGTTAAGGACGGCTTACAAAATTTGGATCGTCATGAATCTTTGCTTAGTTGACGATCTTGTTGACGTTGACGTTGACGTTGACGTTGACGTAAACGTCAATCAAACATGGATTGTGCCACCTTTTGGCTTAGCAAGCTAGGCAAATGCAGCATATCTGTAAATGTGTGACTGGCACCTGCCGCCAACAAAGCCGCATGTTCAGTGGTTAGGAGATGCGGCGGCGCATAGCCAAATACCACGCAACCCGCGGCAACGCCTGCCATGACGCCCGTCACCGTGTCCTCCACCACCGCACAGCGATTGGGGTGGACGCCGACGGCAGCGGCGGCAGCCAGATAAACATCTGGCGCCGGTTTGGAGCGGGGCATTTCGTGACCGCTGAAGATGCGGCCTTCAAAATAAGGCATCAATGCAACTTTGGCGAGCTGTAGCTCAACTTTGAACCTATCAGCGCCTGACGCGCAGGCGATGCGGCCGTCAAAGTTCAAATGGATTTGCTCAATCGCGGCGTGGATGTTGGGAATCGCTTGCAAATGTGTCTCTAGCGCAGCGTTGCGCCGCGCTCTGAAGCTTTGCATCCAAGCTTCAGTTAAAGGTTTACCTGTGTTGGCTTCAATCGCCAGCTTTTCATCCATCACCGCTTTGCCGACAAAATGCTGAAAACAAGCTTCAGGCGTCAAGCTCCAGCCCTGCTCTTCCAACATATCGCGCAGCAAGCCGTTGGTGATAGGTTCGCTGTCGACCAATACACCGTCACAGTCAAACAAAACAGCGTCGAATTTATGGTACATATTTACTATTATTCACTATATATTTAATAGCGACTTAGGCAATGAATACGCCGGTTATAGGCATATTTAAATGGTTTTTTTGATGCTTTTTATAAGCTATCACCATCAACATAATACCAACAACCGTTTTCGAGCATAAAACGACTGCGTTCATGCAGGCGGATGGCGCGCCCCGTGCGGTCACGCTGCCGTGCGACAAATGTGACCTCGGCATGTTGCGCATCAATCACCGTGTGATTTTGAACCTGTAAACCCAGCCATTTGACGCCAGGTTCAAACTCTAAGCTCGCTGGGCGCTGACTCACGTGCCAAGTACTGAGTAAATAGTCAGCTTTTCCCAACACGAAAGAGCTGTAGCGGGAACGCATCAGGCTCTGGGCATCCGGTGCAGCTAGTTCGCCGTCAATGTACTGACTGCAACAAACCATGTAGGCCAACGGCTGCTTTTTGGCGTCCAACCTGCCGCAGGGGCACGGTTTGGTCATGTGTTGGCTTTGCGCGCTTCCAAAGTCTCAGTCGGAGCGCCCGCGTTGACCCACGCTTCATAACCACCATCGATATGCGCCACATTGGTCAT
>JAYUJX010000347.1:0-5263 GCA_043764955.1 Polaromonas sp. | reverse complement strand
TGACACCCAACATGAAAATATTAGCACCTGAGCAGAAAACTTTGTCTTTGGCACTGGTCACGACCACGGTGCGCACTTCAGGGTGCTCGAAGCGGATTCGGTTGATGGCGTCGTTCAATTCAATATCAACACCCAAGTCGTAGCTGTTTAACTTGAGCTTGTAACCCGGGCGCAAACCCGCGTTTTCATCAATGTCGACAGACAAAGTGGCAACAACACCATCGAACTTGAGTTTCCAGTGTTTGTACTGAGAGGGGTCTGTTTGATACTCAACTTGTGGCGCAGTGTTCATGGGTGAAGCTCCGTGGGTTATGTGCAAAATATTGCATGTTGTTTTGAATGCGTGCATGCATCATAATGCATTTTAAAAAGCAAGTCAACGCCACATGCACTTTTTTGCAAATAAAATCAGATTGGTTGCTCCAAGGCCTGCCTCACCATCAAGCTAAGCGCCTTGAAAGTAGCATCGAGCTCTTGCGCACTGGTGTCGAGTTTCATGTCAGCTTTAGAGTAAAAAGCCGCTCGGCCGCTTAAAATTTGCTTTAAATCTTGCATGGCTTCTTTACTGGCGGCCATAGGACGCAAATCACCCTGCGCTGCGACCCGCTGCATATGGTCTCCGGCATCGGCTTGCAGCCAAACGGTGGTGCAATGCGCCAATAAGAGATTGAATGTCGCCGGATCAGACACCAAACCTCCTGGTGTAGCAATGACGGCCTCGGGATATATTTGAATGGTTTCTTCAAGCGCACGGCGCTCGTACCGGCGGTAGGCATTCATACCATACAGCGCTTGAATTTCTGAAATACTGCAGCCCGCAAATTTTTCAATTTCACGGCTCAATTCCACAAAAGCAAAACCTAAATCATCAGCCAGCAACTGCCCCAGCGTGGATTTACCTGCACCGCGCAAACCAATCAATGCGACGCGGGGACTGCGTGCCGCATTTCCACCGCCCGTACCCAGCAACTCACCCACTGCCACGCGCACCCGGTGCAGCGTCGCGTCGTCCCTGTGCTCCAGCAGTTCACGCAACATCAGCCATTCTGGGGTTGAAGTGGTGACATCACCTATCAACTCTGCCAGGGAGCATTGCAGTGCACCAGCGACTTGCAACAGCACAAGAATAGAAGCATTTCCAGTGCCGTATTCAAGATTGGCCAAATGCCGCTCAGACACATCCGCCATGTTGGCAACGGCTTTGCGAGTCAGTCCACGGCGTGACCGTAAAGCGCGAACACGCTCGCCCAAAGCGGTTAAAAATGGATCGCGCTCGATGTCTTGAGGAACTAATGAATCTTGCGAAACAGGTAATGCAGTTGCTAGATCGATATTTAATGATGGCTTCAGTTCAGCTTTCATTGGTTTAGTTTTATGCAATATAGTGCTTGACATGGTTTGAGAAAAGTTTTATCGTTCGTAGATATTTTAACAAGCACAATAATTCATATTATTGAAATGCGCAAGCAAAATCGCCTATACCCCACTTTCTTGTACTTCTTTATTTCTAGCCTCATAAAACGACAAACTGAACATGACACAAAAACTCCCCAACTTCCTAGGCGGCCAATGGCAAACTGGCACAGGCGCTGGCACGCCCCTGTTTGACCCCATCCTCGGCACAGAATTGGTCAGTGTTGACGCAGCCGGCCTGGATTTAGCCGCAGGTTTTAACTTTGCCCGTGAACAGGGCGCTGCCGCCTTGCGTGCCCTGACCTACCGCCAGCGCGCTGGCATGCTGGCGGCGGCCGTCAAAGTATTACAAGCCAACCGCGACGCCTACTACGACATCGCCACCGCCAACAGCGGCACGGTCAAAAACGACACGGCGGTGGATGTTGATGGCGGTATCTTTACCCTAGGAACCTACGCCAAACTGGGCGACTCTCTGGGTGACCGTCACTTTATGTTAGATGGCGAGGCGGTGCGCCTGGGTAAAGACCCGCTGTTTCAATCACAGCACGTATTCACGCCCACGCGTGGCGTGGCCTTGTTCATCAACGCCTTCAACTTCCCCAGCTGGGGCTTGTGGGAAAAAGCCGCGCCGGCGCTGTTGTCGGGCGTTCCCGTCATCATCAAACCAGCCACTGCCACCGCTTGGCTGACGCAGCGCATGGTCAAAGACGTGGTTGATGCGGGTATCTTTCCGGTTGGTGCGCTGTCCGTGGTGTGCGGTAGCTCCACCGGCTTGATGGATGCGCTGCAGCCTTTTGATGTGGTGTCCTTCACCGGCTCGGCAGAAACCGCTGCCGTGATCCGCTCGCACCCTGCCGTGACACAACGCTCGGTTCGTGTCAATATTGAGGCCGATAGCGTGAATTCAGCACTCTTGTTGCCCGATACCGCACCGGGAAGTGAATCCTTTGACTTGCTGGCGAAGGAAGTCGCCCGCGAAATGACCGTCAAATCAGGGCAAAAATGCACAGCCATTCGCCGCGTTTTTGTACCCGAAGCTTTGTACACAGCCGTTGCCCAAGCGATATCGGCACGGTTGGCTAAAACCACGGTCGGTGACCCGCGCAACGAATCGGTTCGCATGGGCGCATTGGTAAACCGTGCTCAGTTGGTCAGCGTGCGTGAAGGTTTGGACTACCTCAAACAGCAAGCCGAAGTCCTGCACGATGGCGCGACACACACACTGGTGGACGCCGACCCTGCTATTGCCTGCTGCGTCGGCCCAACTCTATTAGGTACGCGCGATGCACCGGGCAGCGACAGCGCCGACCGTGTCCACGACACCGAAGTGTTTGGCCCGGTTGCCACCCTGCTGCCCTACCACGACATGGCGCACGCCTTGGCGCTGATCGGCCGTGGTCAAGGCTCATTGGTCACCTCCTTGTACGGCAGCGACCCAACGGCATTGGCAGCGGCAGCGCTGGAATTGGCCAACAGCCATGGCCGCGTGCATGTGATTTCGCCCGATGTTGCCGCTTTGCACACCGGCCATGGCAACGTGATGCCGCAGTCGCTCCACGGTGGTCCAGGCCGCGCCGGTGGCGGTGAAGAACTGGGCGGGCTGCGTGCCTTGAACTTCTACCACCGTCGTAGTGCGGTTCAGGCAAGTACCAGTGTGTTGTCAGCGCTGTCTGAATCAACAAGCTAAATTCACAAGTCAATCATAAGAACCAAAAAATAAGACAAATTTAGGAGACGAGCATGACTGAACATCCACAGGTTCAAGCACCGGGCGCGGCATTTAACTTTGCACAGCACCTTATCGAACGCAATACCAGCCGCCCGACCAAAATCGCCTATATCGACGACCAAGGCAGTTTGAGCTACCGTGATTTAGCCGAGCGGATTCGCCGCGTTGCCGCAGCGCTGCTCGCCCAAGGTGTGCGTCGTGAGGAGCGTGTGCTTTTGTTGATGCATGACTGTAGCGACTGGCCCGTCAGTTTTTTGGGAGCGATGTACGCCGGCATCGTGCCCGTCGCGGTCAACACCCTGCTCAGCGCGGACGACTACCATTTCATGCTGCAGCACAGCCGCGCGCAAGTGGCGATCGTGTCGCAGGCGCTGCTGCCCACCTTGCAGGCAGCGATGGCCAAAGGTGGCCACGAAGTTAAAACCGTGCTTGTTTCACGGCCAGACGCTGACTTGCCAGCCAACGCGGTGTCGCTAGATGCCCTGATCAGCGAACATGCACCTCTAGACAAGGCTGCGAACACCAGTCCGGATGACCCCGGTTTTTGGCTCTACTCCTCTGGCTCCACTGGTCGCCCCAAAGGCACTTTACATACGCATGCCAACCCTTATTGGACAGCAGAACTCTACGGCACACCGTTGTTGGGCATCACCGAAAAAGACGTGTGCTTTTCAGCCGCCAAACTCTTCTTTGCTTACGGTTTGGGCAATGGTCTGAGCTTCCCACTCAGCGTGGGTGCCACCGTGGTTCTAATGGCGGAACGCCCCACCCCCGACGCCACATTCAAACGCTGGACAGATCTGCGACCAGGCCACCAACCCACCGTGTTCTTCGGTGCGCCCACCGGTTTTGCTGGCATGCTGGCATCATCCAATTTGCCGGCTAAAACCGATGTTTCATTGCGCATGTGTTCATCAGCAGGTGAAGCTTTGCCTGCCGAATTAGGCGAAAAATTTACCCAACATTTTGGCGTTGAGATTGTGGACGGCATTGGCTCCACTGAAATGCTGCACATCTACCTGTCGAACCGACCCGGCCAAGTGCGCTACGGCACCACGGGCTGGCCGGTGCCGGGCTACGACATCGAACTGCGCGGCGACGATGGCCAACCCGTGCCGGACGGCGAAACGGGAGACCTGTTCATCAACGGCCCCAGCGCGGCGCTCTTATATTGGGGCAACCGCGAAAAATCGCGGGAAACGTTTCAAGGCGCTTGGACCAAAAGTGGCGACAAGTACATCCGCAATACCGATGGCACTTACACCTACTCAGGGCGCAGCGACGACATGCTCAAAGTGAGCGGCATTTATGTCTCGCCTTTCGAAGTGGAATCAACGCTCGTACAACACCCAGCCATCTTAGAAGCTGCTGTTATTGGCGTGAGTGACAGTGATGGACTCACCAAGACCAAAGCCTATGTCGTGCTCAAAGCGGGTCAATCTGCTTCTGAGGCAGAACTCAAAGCCTTTGTCAAGGACCGATTAGCGCCTTACAAGTACCCGCGATCGATTGAATTCATCGCCGAACTCCCCAAAACTGCAACCGGCAAAATTCAGCGCTTCAAGTTGCGGGACATTGAAGCGACACATGTGGCGACCAAATAGAGTTTATGGCCGCAAGTCAATACGTCAACATCGACTGGGTCGATAACAGCGTGCGCATCGAATACCAATGGCTGGGTTCGGAGGATGCTGGGCGACCCTTGATCGTCTTTTTACACGAAGGTTTGGGCTCCGTGGCGATGTGGAAAGACTTTCCACATCGCCTGTGCGAGGCCGCGAACTGCCGTGGTCTGGTCTACTCCCGCCCCGGCTATGGCAAATCAACGCCGCGCGCACCTGACGATACTTGGCAACCTGATTTCATGCACCGCCAGGCTTTTGAGGTCTTGCCGGCTTTGCTGGCAGCACTCGACATCGACACTGAAAAGCAAAAACCATGGCTATTTGGCCACAGTGATGGCGGCTCGGTTGCTCTACTTTTTGCAGCAAGATATCCAAATAATACGGCCGGCATCATCGTTTTAGCACCCCATATTTTGGTGGAAGATGTGTCCATCAGCAGCATTGAAAAAGCCAAAGTCGCCTACCAAACAACGGATCTTCGCAGCAAACTCGC
>JAYUJX010000346.1:0-1471 GCA_043764955.1 Polaromonas sp. | reverse complement strand
CCTTAGCGCCGATGATAGTGCGGATTCCCGTGTGAAAGTAGGACATCGTCAGGCTTCTATAATAGAAAAACCCTCAACCGATTGGTTGGGGGTTTTTTTTCGTCTATCAAAAAGATGAAAACTTAGCGTTAGTAAATGGTTTGTCGAGACGTAATCCTGTTAATTTACACCAGTTCGATCGGGCGTAAAAAAGGGAGCGGGCATATGTCAACTCCCTTTGTCTTAAACAATCTAAGATTGAAAACTATTTGCCAGCTCGCAGCTCACGACGCAATATTTTCCCCACATTGGTTTTTGGTAAACCGTCTCTAAACACAATGTATTTTGGCATTTTGTAGCCGGTTAGATTCTGCCGGCAATACGCTTTGACATCTTCTTCGCTCAAATTGGCGTCGTTTTTAATGATAAACAGCTTGATAGCTTCACCAGCTTTCTCATCGGGCACGCCAATCACGGCACATTCGAGTACGCCTGGACACAATGACACCGTATTCTCAAGTTCATTTGGATAGACATTAAAGCCACTCACAATAATCATGTCCTTCAAGCGATCAATGATCTTTATGTATCCGCGTTCATCGATGATGCCGACATCACCTGTTTTGAAGTAACCATCGCTGGTGAAGGCATTCTTGTTTTCTTCTGGTTGGTTGTAGTACCCCGTCATCACATTCGGGCCTTTGATGCAGATTTCACCTGATTCGCCTTGCGCTACGTTATTTCCTGCTTCATCTTTTATCGCAATCAAGATGCTAGGTAGAGGTAATCCAATCGTTCCCGTGAATTCTTTGTTGTTGACTGGGTTATTAGTGCCCATGGCGACTGTTTCGCTCATGCCCCATCCCTCAATCATGGGACAGCCCGTTACCGCCAACCAGTTCTTAGCGGTACCTTCTGATGCAGCCATGCCCCCTGCTTGTGACACGCAAAGATTCGAGAAGTCAACAGTTTTGAAATCAGGATGCTGCAATAGCGCATTAAATAAGGTGTTGACTGCAGGCAGCATGTGAAAAGGTCGCTTCTTAAGCGTCTTCACAAAGCCAGTGAAATCGCGCGGGTTAGGTACCAGTGTCATATAGGCACCCCAGCGAATCGAGAGCAAGCTTAGATTTAATGCAAAAATATGGTACAGCGGCAAGGCGGCTATGCTGTTGATTTTGTTCACATCACCAACACGTCCCATTGCCGGGGTGAACCAAGCCTCACCTTGCAGCACAGCGGCCACAATATTGCGATGCGTCAACACAGCACCTTTTGACAAACCTGTTGTACCACCTGTATATTGCAAGAATGCGATTGAATCCAATGTTGATTTGGCGGGCTTCAACGTCATACGCTTACCCGCCGCAATTGCTTGGTTAAATGGCGTGACTTGCAAACCATTTGCCGTTGAAAACGAATAAGCCGGAACAATCTTTTTGAGATTGCGAACCGCAAATGTGATCCATTTCCCGTAGATGACGCCTAATAA
>JAYUJX010000345.1:0-5282 GCA_043764955.1 Polaromonas sp. | reverse complement strand
CCTTGCAAGAGCTGATGGTCTACGCCAAAGCGCAGGGCGACAAGCTCAATTACGGCTCGGTCGGGGCTGGCTCTGGCGCGCATTTGGCCATGGAGCTGTTCAAATCGCAAAGTGGCATCACGCCCGTGCACATTCCCTACCCAGGTTACGCCCAAGTCATCACCGCGATGATTGGCAAACAGGTTGATCTGGGCTTCATGGTGCCGTCCGCTGCCGTCGCGCAGGCCAAAGCAGGGCGGGTCAAGCTGTTCGCTGTCAGCACCAGCTCGCGCTCAACCCTGCTGCCAGAGTTGCCCACCGTGGCTGAAGGCGCTGGATTGCCCAAGTTCGACGCGGCCGTTTGGAACGGCATCTTCGCCCCCGCGTCCATGCCCGAAGCCACCGCCAGACGCATCGCCGACGAAATCGCCAAAATCGTGAGAACCCCAGACATCCGCCAGCGCCTGTTCGACCAAGGCTGGCAAGCTTTGGGCACAGCCCCCGAAGGCTTGGCGCTGCGCATTGAGGCCGATACAGCGCTGTGGGGTGGGGTAATTGCTAAGACGGGGACGAAATTGGATTGAATGTTATAAGGTGCCATTTTAGAGGTGAAAAATGGAAATAGTCAGCGTATTTATTGCCTGATTCGCTATTAAAAAATATAGTAAATTATTTAAAAAAATAGTCAGTTTTATCTACACCATAAAGCCAATAGCAATCACGGTGGCTGCGAGAAGGTAGATGACGCTAAATGCGGCAGCGCATAGATTCGCGCTTAGGCAGAAAAGGGCTTTCGTTCTATTTCGATTTTCTTGAAATAGCAGGATGATGGACAATAAAATACCTAAAAGTGAGGTGAGTAAAGCCGTTCCTAAGCCTAAAAATAGCCAAAATGCGCTGTTTGCATAAGCATGGGTTATTGCAACGATGCTGATGGCGATATATTGGAATAAATGCGCGATAAGACTCGATGTTATTTTTCTATGAATTGTTGCCAAATTGGTTACTGGTATAAATGTGGGGACATTGCAGCGATTTGATGCTTTTTGACTTGTTCACTGTTAATATAATTACATGCTAATGAAAAAAACCGATACCATGGCTGCACAACCGTTGAACCCTATCGATGAGGGACGCCCGATGTCTGTCGTCATCCGTGAGCGGGTGGCCGCATCTAAAAAGCGATATTTTGCTAATGACAACATCAGCGACTTTATTCAACCCGGCGATATGGACAAGCTGTTGGATGAGGTTGAAGGCAAAATGAAGGGTGTGCTGGACAGCATGGTGATTGACACCGAGCATGACCACAACACCAACAACACGGCGCGCCGCGTTGCCAAAATGTATTTGAACGAGGTGTTCAAAGGCCGTTACCAGTCGGCTCCCACCATCACCGAGTTTCCAAATGTCGGACATTTGAACGAATTGATGATAGTTGGTCCGATTGTGGTGCGAAGTGCGTGCTCACATCACTTCTGCCCCGTGATAGGCCGGGTTTGGATTGGCGTGCTGCCAAACGAGCACACCAATGTGATTGGTTTGTCTAAATACGCGCGGTTAGCTGAATGGGTGATGGGTAGGCCGCAAATTCAGGAAGAAGCAGTCGTGCAGCTGGCCGATTTGATTCAGCATAAAACCCAGCCTGATGGCTTGGCGATTGTGATGGAAGCCACCCATTTTTGCATGAGTTGGCGCGGCGTGAAAGACATGGACAGCAAGATGATTAACTCGGTGATGCGTGGCACGTTTTTGAAAGACATGAACTTGCGCCGCGAGTTTTTGTCGTTAATTCCAAAATAATTTCCAAAAACCCCAAAAATAACTAAAAAGGACAACCCACCATGCTAGTACGACTTTTATACGCCAGCCGCGCTATTGACACCCAGCCAGATGCCATCGAGGGTATTTTGGCCAAATCGCGTGAGTTCAACCCCTCAAGCGGTATCACAGGCATTCTTTGTTACGGCGGCGGCATCTTTTTGCAGGCCATTGAAGGTGGGCGCAGTGCGGTGAGTGAGTTATATGGCCATATCCAACATGACGCACGCCACAAAGACGTGGTTTTACTGCAATACGAAGAAATTTCAGAGCGCCGTTTCAGTGGCTGGACCATGGGTCAGGTCAATATGGCAAAAATCAACCATTCGATTTTGCTGAAATATGCCGAAAAACCAGAGCTTGACCCATACAGTACCTCGGGCGCAGTCTCGATGGCACTGTTAGAGGAGCTGATGGCGACAGCGTCGATTATTGGGCGCTCTTGATTGGTGCATTTGGTAGTTGGTGAAGCAACACAAGTTATAGGCTGCGATTTTTCCAGCAGTCCCAGCAAGAAAAAACCTGTCGTTTTTGCTATCGGGTCGGTGAATAACGGCAGAGTGTCGCTCTCAAAATTAGAGCGAATTCAAACGCTAGATGACTTTACAGCTTGGTTAAAGCAACCTACTTCTTGGGTGGGTGGTTTTGACTTGCCGTTTGGCTTACCGCGTGAATTGGTTGAAACGCTGGGCTGGCCTACGGATTGGCTGGCTTGCATTGACCACTACGCCAGTTTGTCGCGGGTCGAGATTCGTGCTACTTTCAAGTTTTTTTGCGATGCACGGCCAGTTGGCGGTAAATTTGTCCACCGCGCCACCGATGTGCCAGCAGGTTCTAGTCCTTCGATGAAATGGGTGAACCCGCCCGTGGCTTACATGCTGCATGCAGGTGTGCCGCGTTTGCTAGAAGCGGGTGTACACATACCCGCGCTGCATGCGGGTGACGAAAAACGTGTCGCTTTGGAAGCCTATCCAGGCTTGCTGGCCAGGGAAATACTGAACAACCGCAGTTACAAATCAGACGACAAAGCCAAGCAAACGCCTGAGCGCTTGATTGCCCGCAAAGACCTTGTCACGCAGCTAGAGCTAGGTCAAACGCGGTTGAATTTGCGGCTAAAACTGACGCATGCGCAAAGGGATGCTCTGATTGACGACGCCAGTGGCGACAGTTTGGATGCTGTGTTGTGCATGCTGCAAGCGGCTTGGGCGCTGCAGCAGCATGAAAAAGGGGCTAAAAACTACGGATTACCGACTAAAACGGATGCGTTGGAGGGGTGGATTGTTACAGCTTAAAAATGAGCTGAAAATGGCAATAAAACCGCTTTAGTCGGCGCATTTATCGCCTAATTAGCTATAAATAATATAGCAAAATTACATCTCTAAAGTCTGCATCAAATCACGCCTGCTGCAACATTGGTACCAAGCCGCCTGTGCTATCCAAAGCCATCAAATCGTCGCAACCACCCACATGCGTGTTGCCAATGAAAATCTGCGGCACACTGCGTCTGCCGGTGATTTCCATCATGTGTGCCAGAGCTGCAGGGTCTTGGTCGATACGAATTTCTTCGATTTTCTCAACACCTTTGGTTTTAAGAATGCTTTTCGCCCGAATGCAGTAGGGGCAAACGGCGGTGGTGTACATTTTGACGGCTTGCATGGTTCAGCGTTTTCTTTTTAATTTCAGGCTTTTTCTAGCGGTAAGTTGGCTTCTCTCCAGCTTTTCAGGCCACCAGCCAAGGCTTGCACATTGGCAAAACCTAGCTTTTTAGCGACAGAGACCGCACGGTTGGAACGGGCACCAGAGGTACAAACCAAAATAAGCGGCAATTCTTTGTTTTTCACTTGTCCAGCCAATTTCTCTTCCAGTTGGCTAAAAGGCACGTTTTTGGCGTTGTTCATGTGGCCAAGGGCGAATTCTTCAGGGTCGCTCACGTCAACAACCACGGCTTTTTCGCGGTTCATCAGCTGTACAGCACCCGCAGCAGACAGTGTTCCACCCGCTGCACCCTTGATTTGCGGCATAAACAGCATGGTGGCTGAACCGATGGCGACGGCAAATAACATCCAATTGTCAATAATAAATTTCACGTTGTACTTTCTATAAAGAGCTAGATTTTAGAATAGAGCTTGTATCCTTTTGGGATTCTTATTAATTTCATCAGTAATTCTGTCAAAAAGTTCGGTCAAAAGGCCTTAGAAAGCGTCAATATGCATAAATTAGTCTTGATTCGTCATGGTGAATCAACTTGGAACCTGGAAAACCGCTTTACAGGCTGGACGGACGTGGATTTGACGCCTTTGGGCATTGAACAGGCACAAAAAGCAGGGCAAATGCTCAAAGAGGCTGGTTTTGAGTTTGATGTGGCTTACACCAGCGTTTTGAAGCGTGCAACGCACACTTTGTGGCATTGTTTGGATGCGATGGATCGCACTTGGCTGCCTGTTGTCAACAGCTGGCGGCTCAATGAGCGCCATTACGGTGCTCTGCAAGGGTTGGACAAGGCTGAAACGGCTAAAAAGTATGGCGATGCCCAAGTGTTGCTATGGCGCCGTAGCTACGATGTGCCGCCTCCGACACTTGAGGCGAGCGATCCACGCAGTGAGCGTGCCGATATTCGCTACGCCAAGCTCAAACCAGAACAAATTCCGTTGACAGAGTGCCTCAAAGACACGGTGGCGCGGATGATGCCGTTTTGGGACGAATCACTCGCCCCCGCTATTCGCGTGGGTAAGCGCACGGTGATTGCAGCACATGGCAACTCGATTCGCGCCTTGGTCAAGCATTTGGATGGTATTTCCGATGAGGATATTGTGAGTTTGAACATCCCCAATGGTTTGCCGTTGGTTTACGAGTTAGACGACAACTTGAAACCAATTCGCCACTATTATTTAGGCAGTGAATGAGTTGCTGATTTGACAGGTTAATCGGTGAATCAAGGTTAATTACTGAACTAAGTGCTTATAAATGGCTCCTAGGTGTATATTTACTTGTGTAAATAAGATTAGAAATTAGATATTGGGTCAGTAAATGGGTCAAACGATAAGGCAAAGCATGGGCAATAAATTAAAAATTGCAGGTTGGATTTCAGTCGGTGTGCTGACTGGTGCGCTCACAACCGTGTCGCTACAAACCGTAGCGCGCGGTGCCTTGTCGCCGATGCCGTTGGAAGAGCTGCAGCAGCTGGCCAATGTGTTTGGTTTGATCAAAAGCGATTATGTCGAGCCCGTAGACGAGAAAAAGCTGATTTCTGACGCTATTTCCGGCATGGTGGCCAGTCTTGACCCGCATTCGCAATACTTTGACAAAAAATCTTACAAAGAATTCCGTGAAGGCACGACAGGTCGGTTTGTTGGCGTGGGTATTGAGATCAGCTTTGAAGACGGTTTGGTCAAAGTGGTGTCCCCGATTGAAGGTTCACCAGCTTTTCGCGCTGGCCTCAAGCCCAATGACTTTATTACCAAAATTGACACCACAGCGGTGCG
>JAYUJX010000344.1:0-1476 GCA_043764955.1 Polaromonas sp. | reverse complement strand
CGCCGATTTGGCGGCCGTCGGTAAACACGATACTAGCCGGGCCGTCCCACGGCTCCATCATGGCTGCGTGGTATTCATAAAACGCTTTGCGGCGCGCGTCCATCGTGGTGTGCTGCTCCCACGGCTCAGGAATCATCATCATCACGGCTTGGCTGATCGGGTAGCCAGCCATGGTGAGCAACTCTAAACAGTTGTCAAACGTCGCTGTGTCAGACTGGTCGGCAAAGCTGATCGGGTACAGCTTTTGCAGGTCTTCACCCAGCACGGGGGACGACATCACACCTTCACGCGCTTTCATCCAGTTGTAGTTGCCTTTGACGGTGTTGATCTCGCCGTTGTGGGCGACATAGCGGTACGGGTGTGCCAGTGGCCACTCAGGGAAGGTGTTGGTCGAGAAACGCTGGTGCACCAGACCGAGTGCGGAAACGCAGCGCTCATCTGCCAAATCCAAGAAGTAAGTGCCCACTTGGTCTGCCAGCAGCAAGCCTTTGTAAATCACCGTGCGGCTGGACATGCTAGGCACGTAATATTCTTTGCTGTGCGTTAAATTGAGGTTTTGGATGTTCTTGCTGGCGGTTTTGCGAATCACATACAGCTTGCGCTCCAGCGCGTCTTGTACGATCACATCATTGCCACGACCGATGAAGACCTGCTTCAAAATTGGCTCTTTTTCGCGCACGGTCGGCGACATCGGCATGTCGCGATTGACCGGCACATCACGCCAGCCCAACAGCACTTGGCCCTCAGCCTTGATCGCACGTTCCATCTCTTGCTCGCAAGCCAAGCGCGATGCGTGCTCTTTCGGCAAAAAGATCATGCCAACGCCGTATTCGCCGGCTGTCGGCAAGGTCACACCCTGCTTGGCCATCTCTTCACGGTACAGCGCGTCGGGCAGTTGAATCAAAATACCCGCGCCGTCACCCATCAACTTATCAGCACCCACCGCGCCCCGATGGTCCAAATTCTGCAAGATCTGCAAAGCGTTTTTGACGATGTCGTGGGATTTCTTGCCCTTGATATGCGCCACAAAGCCCACGCCGCAAGCATCATGCTCTTGGCTACCGGCGTACAAGCCGTTTTGGGTCAAATGAGCAACCTCTTGAGCATGGGTCAATGGAATAGTTGGAATCAAGTTCGTCATAGCGCAGTCCTCGGTCAGCAAATCAGATTAGGGTATTGATTTTACTGCACCGCAACAAGCTTGCCAATAAAAATAATTGGGGTCAGATTCCAATTATTAGTTGACTATTTTACTTAGCGTTTAATTGGGGACAGATTAAATTAAATCATATCGACCTCTAAAATGCTATAAATTAAATAGCAGATTAGGCAATTAATACGATGGCTATAGGCACAAAACACCCACTATTTCGATGTTTTAGACATTTTCAAAGGACGCCCAGCCGCTGCTTTGCTCAACCGCCGCTGCGTCAGGCTTTGCAAACCCGCCACAAAATCTTTGTCACCCAACGCCCA
>JAYUJX010000343.1:0-1477 GCA_043764955.1 Polaromonas sp. | reverse complement strand
GCTGTCGCTGTACTTGGAAGTTTTCATGAAAAGTCTTTCTGCCCAGCTGGGCTTGAAATTCTACTTTTACATGGTGCTTGTTTTAGGGAGGATTACCCTCCGACCAATAATCTTTACAAGGGCTTTCATTGAGTGTCGATGAAAGCCCTCCTTCGTTTGTGAATCAGCTAAAACTCTTTCATTAAGTGTCACAGGAATACAATACCAATCACGTGCATTTGGGGGGTAAATGGGGGGTCAAATCAAAAAGTCACCTCGCTAAGAAATTTTGACCCCCAAAAATTTATGAAAGCCGAGGATTTTCTTCTGTATCCTACTAGTAGTGTGACAAAGCGAAGGCTTCTATGTTGACTGAGGTTCAATGTAAAAAGGCGTACTGTCCTGAAGGTAAGAATAAAGTCAAATTAGCCGACACTGGTTGTTTGTACCTGATGGTTCAAGTCAATGGGTCAAAAGGTCAAAGGGTCAAAGGATCAAAGGGTCAAAGGGTCAAAGGGTCAAAGGGATGGTTCTTGAAGTACCGTAAGGATGGTGTGGAAAAGCATATGGCCCTTGGTGGCTATCCCGTGGTCACCTTCGCTACGGCAAGACTTGCACGTGATCAAGCAAAGCTGAAAAAACTGTCATGCGCAGATCCAATTGAAACCAGACTGGATGAAAAACGACTCGTAACTCAAAGTACAGACCTTCGTGCTAATTTTGTGGCGATTGCCTGTGTTTGGTACGAAACCAATAAGTCGAATTGGAGTGAGCACCATGCATTTCGTGAAAAGCGCGATATAGAAAAAGATTTACTTCCGCACTTCAAGCATAGACAGATTGCCGACATTACATCAATTGAATTACTCAAGGCTGTGAAATTAGTTGAGGAACGAAATGCTCTTGATATGGCTCATCGCGTGCTGACAACTGCCAGGGGGGGGTGGCGCTATGCAGTCCCACATTTTGCAGAAAGAAACATCATATTTGACTTGGAGGGGAAGCTCAAGTCTTATAAAACGAAATATTTCGCAGCAATTACAGAGCCTTTGCAGCTTGCAGCATTGATGAAGGCGATTTGGAGCTATCAGGGTAGCGTCGTTGTTCGTGTGGCCCTTAGATTGGCTCCCATGCTGGCGATGCTGTCCACAATCTGATGAGCGTGTACCGCCATGCGGTGCTCAGACAAAAGGTGCATCACACGCTGTCAAGGCTGCATCACAAGGTGTTGGTGGTCGGCGCTTGTTGGGACATACCCAATGAGGACTTAAAACCAGCCATCAGACTGGCAATCGCAAAGAAACGACGACCGTGGTTTGAGGGCTTGCGATCGAATGCGGGCGAGCCTGTCCAGCTTAAATCCGCCACTTCAAAAGTCTAATGGACAATCTCGGTTTATGTCTACCTCGGACAACAATTTGCAAGCTTTGCCGCCCACTGCCGGCATCAATGGCGTGGCTTTCGCCTCCAAGGACTACGCCACCCGTCTGGGTAGCCG
>JAYUJX010000342.1:0-5314 GCA_043764955.1 Polaromonas sp. | reverse complement strand
TCTGCCGGAGTTTAAGCGTAGGCTTAGCAGAATAGATCAGCCGCTTCATTTCCGGCGTTTTAATTCTTTGCAACAAAATTTCAGCGGCATGTTCTCCCAATTTTCTTGGTTCTATGTCTATCGTGCTTAGTGGTGGATTTGAATGCGCAGAATCTAATACATTATCGAAACCAATCAATGAAAAGTCTTTTCCAGCTTTTAATCCCATTTCTCCCAGTGCTGAAAGAGCACCAAATGCCACAATATCATTGTAGCAAACTGCAGCTCGAACTGCAGGATCTTTACGCAATATTTCAAGCATCGTCTGATATCCACCCTCACGATTTGGGTTCGCATTAAGTACGAGTTCCTCATCAAATGAAATACCTTTTTCTTCTAAAGCTTTCTTGTATCCTGCCAGTCTTTGTGTAAATACAACGCCCTTTTGGCCGCCTAAAAATCCAACTTTTTTGTGCCCAGCATTCAGTAAATGATTTGTCGACAAAAAAACACCAGTTTCACTGTCTGAGCCGGCGAAGTCGTAGCTGCCAGCGCCAAGATTTCTGACGAACACAGTTAGTGGAATATTCCACTCTTGAATAGTTTTCAAAATGGAACGGGGCGTATTCAAGGCTGGGCAGAGCATGATTCCTGCAGCATTTTGCTCGCGCATTGACAGTAAGACGCGCTGTTGAAGTTGAACGTCCTCATTGGTATGAGCCATCAGCACTACATAACCAGCCTCTACAAGTTTGCGTTCGATGCCTACCAAAATTTCCGCAAAAAATGGATTCATCAGATCATTGATGATGACACCAATCGCATTTGATGCGTTTCCTCGGAGCTCACCAGCTCGACGGTTGTAAACATAGCCAAGTTTGATGGCCGCTTGTTTTACCCGTTCAACTTTGTCGCCCCTTATCAAGGGGCTACCTTTGAGTACAAGTGACACAGTTGACTTTGAAACGTTCGCCTCTTCAGCGACATCAACTATGGTGATTGTTCTATTCGTCGTGTTCAGCTTTGACATGATGTATCAGGGTTTTCCCTAGTTTGGTTAAATAGTTCTTGCATTTTTATTGGAACGTTCCAATAATCTATTGCATCGCTGCAAAGAGTTTAAAGCAAAAACTTAAAAAATGGAAAATAGATTAAATACTGGTTGGGGTCTGATAGGAGCAAGCACCGTTGCACGGGAGCACATGGTTAAAGCGATTCGGGCACAAGAGGGGCAGATAGTAGAAGCCGTATTCAGTAGCAGTATGGATCGTGCAAAAGCGTTCGCTACTGATTGCCAGATACCAACTGCTTATGATTCTTTAGATGCGTTGTTAGCAGATCCCAAAGTACACGCGGTTTACATCAGTACAACCAATGAACTTCATCGCGATCAAGTTCTGGCAGCTGCAGCTGCTGGTAAACACGTCTTGTGTGAGAAGCCTCTCGCGTTAACGACTGATGCTGCTGTAGCGATGGTTCAGGCATGTCGCAAAGCTGGTGTTGTTATGGCTACCAACCATCATTTGCGAAATGCAGCTACTCACCGCAAGATTCGCGACCTGATCACACAAGGTGCCATTGGGAGGCCGCTGTTTGCTCGTGTATTCCATGCGGTCTATCTGCCGCCGCATTTGCAGGGTTGGAGATTGGACAAGCCGCTTGCAGGTGGCGGTGTGATTTTGGATATCACGGTTCATAATGTGGATACGCTGCGGTTCACATTAGGCAGTGAGCCTGTAGAGGCTGTTGGCATGACCCAATCTGCCTCAATGGCTAAAGAGGGTTTAGCAGATGGTGTGATGGCTGTACTTCGTTTTGACAATGGCATGTTGGTGCAACTACACGACGCTTTTACGGCGAAACATGCAACG
Organism: Polaromonas sp.; assembly: GCA_043764955.1. GTDB lineage: Bacteria > Pseudomonadota > Gammaproteobacteria > Burkholderiales > Burkholderiaceae_C > Aalborgiella. The sequence continues at coordinate 3,464 of JAYUJX010000342.1, read as the reverse complement.
ACCGGAATTGAATATCACGGTGAATCAGGATCAATCATCGGGCGTAACGTTATGACTCAGCAACCAATTGGGGATGTATTGCTTCGTGATGCTGATGGAGAGACGGTAATCAGCATCGAACACGAGAGTCTGTATGCCAGAGGTGTTGCATCATTTTGCGCCGCTATGAAAGGCGAGGGTCAGCCAGCTGCGACAGCAGAAGATGGCGTGCGCTCGTTAGTCGGAGCGCTTGCAGTAGTCAATGCTTGCAAAACAGGAAAAGCGCAAGTCGTTGTGCCAGTCTCGATCTAAGCTTAATAAATATGAAAAATAAAGTAATTACAGCTCGCCAAGCAGTAGAGCATATTCGTAACAATGATGTTGTCAGCATCAGTTCTAGCAGCGGTTTGGGTTGTCCAGACAAAGTTTTAAAGGCACTGGGTGAACGATTTGATGAATTAGGTCTGCCTACCAATATTACAACCTTGAACCCTATCGCAGCTGGAGATATGTATGGCATTAAGGGCATTGACCATATTGCCAAACCTGGCTTACTAAGTCGCATTCTGGCGGGTTCATATCCGAGTGGCCCATCGTCACTGCCTATGCCAGCAATTTGGAAAATGATAGTAGACAACGAATTGGCTGCTTACAACATTCCAAGCGGCATCATGTTTGATATGCATAGGGATGCCGCTGCGAAGCGGCCAGGCGTTCTTACAAAGGTAGGGCTTGGAACATTCGTTGATCCAGCATTTCAAGGCTGTGCCATGAATGAAAAAGCCTCCGCAGAACCGATTGTGCGTATAGAGACTTTTGATGGCCAGGATTGGTTGTATTTTCCGGCGATTGCGCCGAATGTTGCGATCATTCGTGCGACGACTGCTGATGAAAAAGGAAACCTGACATACGAGCATGAGGGTGCTTTGTTGGGTGGATTGGATCAAGCGTTGGCTGCACGAAACAACGGCGGCATTGTCATTGCACAGGTCAAGCGTGTTGTCAAAACAGGAAGCCTGAATCCTCATGATGTCCATGTACCTTGCAATCTTGTGGACTTCATCGTTGTCGACTCTGAGCAATGGCAAACCACTCAGACTGTGTATGACCCATCTATTAGTGGAGAAGTTGCACAACCACTGAGCACTTTCGAGTATCAGCAATTTAGCGCAGAGAAGGTGATTTCACGCCGTTCGTCGATGGAGCTTGCAAGTGGATCCGCCGTAAATCTAGGTTTTGGAATATCTGCAAACGTACCTCGTATCCTTTTGGAAGAGGGGTTGCATGGTGAAGTGACTTGGGCCATTGAGCAGGGTGCTATTGGCGGTATGCCGTTGCTCGGTTTTGCTTTTGGCTGCGCTTCTAATGCGGATGCCATCATGGCCTCATCGAATCAGTTCACGTACTTTCAAGGTGGTGGTTTCGATACGACATTGCTTTCGTTCCTTCAAGTTGATCAAAACGGCAGTGTCAACGTATCCAAATTAGGCGCAAAGCCATACCTTACGGCTGGATGTGGTGGATTTGTTGATATCACTGCACATGCCCAAAACATTGTTTTTTCCGGCTTCTTCACAGCCGGTGCTCAGTTGGAAGTTGGTGACGGGAAGCTAAGGATACTTAAAGAAGGCAAGACACGAAAGTTTGTTATGCAGGGTGAGCACATCACATTCAGTGGTGTTGTCGGCAGGCAGCGTGGTCAACGCGTGACCTATGTGACCGAGCGTTGCGTACTGAGTCTGGAGCACGATGGCTTGATGGTGATTGAGATTGCCCCTGGAATTGATTTGCAACGTGATGTTCTTGATCAATCAGAAATTACCCTAAAAGTTAGCCCATTCTTGCGTGAGATGGATGCGGCTATCTTCACGGACGCACCTATGAATTTGCAACTTAAGGTGGGTAAATTGATATGAATGACGTAATGATTCAAGTCACGCGAGAGGACGATTTCTGTATCGTCACGCTCAATCGTGAAATTAAATTGAACAGTCTGACGCCAACCATGTTGAATGAACTGGAAAGCCATGCTCGGGCTATAGATGCCGACCAAGCTATACGTGCTGTCATCTTGACAGGTGCTGGTAGCAGAGCTTTTTGTGTTGGCGCAGATATCAATGAGTGGGCGGCGTTGAAACCTTTGGATATGTGGCGTAAATGGGTAAAACGCGGGCATCAGGTTTTTGACCAATGGGCACATTTGCGCCAACCAGTAATAGCGGCTATCAATGGACACGCCTTTGGAGGTGGTTTGGAATTGGCCATTACGGCCGATATTCGGCTAAGTACAGTAACTGCGGTATTTGCTTTGCCGGAAGCATCGATTGCGACCTGCCCAGGATGGTCTGGCACGCAACGGATGGTGCGTTTGATAGGCGCCAGCCAAACCAAATATTTGTCGCTTAGTGGGCAACGCGTATCAGCAAACCAGGCTTTGCAATCTGGTCTAGTGCATGAGGTGATGGATGCCGATGCACTGATGACAAGAGCTAAAAGTTTAGCGCGGGAGATTGCCGCAAAAGCGCCAGTCTCACTACAGCTTACTAAACAATTGGTGAATGCTGCCTCGGGTGAGGATAGAGATTCAACCCTCGAAGCCATGGCTGGAGCATTGGCTGCGAGTACAGAAGATGCCAAGGAAGGCATTATCAGTTTCAAAGAAAAACGCAGTGCCGTATACCGTGGCCAGTAAATATTAAGGATGAATAAGTCATGCAAAACCAAAAAATAACAGTAAAAACACTAGCAGAACGTGCGCCGTTTCAAGGGAAACTTTTGATTGATGGTCTGTGGTGTGAGGCTCATGATGGCAGTAAGCTAGAGAGAAAATCGCCAGCACATGATCTGGTCGTTGCGGTATACGCTAAGGCCGGAGTCATCGATGCCGAGCGAGCTATTGAAGCCGCACGTCGTGCTTTCGACTTTGGCCCATGGACGAAGATGAAAGGTGCTGAACGGGCAAGTATCTTACGGAAAGTAGCTGACTTGATATTGGAACGCAAGCACGTTCTGGCAGAAATGGAAACCTTGGAAAATGGTAAACCACTGGCTCAGTCACTCGCAGAAATTGAAGGCTCAGCAGATCTTTGGCAGTACGCGGCCACGTTAGCTCGTAATTTGCACGGAGACAGCTACAACACCCTTGGCGAAAATACGCTGGGTGTCGTTTTGCGTGACCCTATAGGTGTGGTTAGTGTGATCACCCCATGGAACTTTCCATTTTTGATTGTTAGCCAGAAGTTGCCGTTCGCCTTGGCCGCAGGCTGTACCGCAGTGGTTAAGCCAGCCGAAGTGACCTCAGGAACAACTGTGATGTTAGGTCAGATATTGATAGACGCAGGTATGCCCGCTGGAGCCGTGAATATTCTTGTTGGAGAGGGCAGTGTTATAGGCGACGTACTGGTCACGCATCCTGATGTGGATATGCTTTCCTTTACGGGATCTACAGGTGTAGGTAAGGCAGCAGTTGCAAAATCGGCAGCTAC
>JAYUJX010000341.1:0-1486 GCA_043764955.1 Polaromonas sp. | reverse complement strand
CGGTTAGAGTCATATTTTGCACTATTTTTTGTATGAATTCGGCTTTTGCAGCCTTACCGATTGAAAACTGGACGCAGCCTAGCGGCGCACAGGTCTTTCTGGTGCAAAGCCCCGCTATTGCGATGGTGGATGTGCAAATCGATTTCGATGCCGGCTCGCGCCGCGACCCTGCGGACAAAGCGGGTTTGGCGAGTGTGACGGCGATGATGTTGTCAAAAGGCATTAAAGCTAGCGCTTTAAATGCAGCTTTGGACGACAACCAACTGAGCGAAGCGTGGGCAGATTTGGGCGCTTCGTTTTCCGCTGGTGCGGGGGCGGATCGCATGAGTTTCTCGCTGCGTTCGCTCACGTATCCTGATCTTTTGGGCAAAGCGGTTGATTTGGCGGCAGGGCAAATCGGGCAACCTGCCTGGCCAAACGCCATTTGGCTGCGCGAGCGTGAACGCATTAATGCCAGCATCAAAGAAGCTGACACCCGCCCTGCCACGATTGCAGGCCGTGCGTTTAACCAAACGGTGTACGGTGCGCACCCCTATGGTTTTGAGGCGACCGAAACCAGTATGGGTAACATCACCGTGGCAAACATGCAATCAACTTACGGGGCGCTGGTGCTGCCGTGCAGAGCCAAAGTCAGCATCGTCGGAGCGGTGACTAAGTCACAGGCTGATGCTTTAGTTGCTAAGCTATTAGGGCAGTTGCCAAAAAGTGAGTGCTCACTATCTTCTGCCAATTTGCCTACGATTCCTGAAGTTGAAACCCTCAAACAAGCCGAAGACAAACGCATTACATTCGAATCTGCTCAAGCCCATGTGTTGATCGGTCAACCCGGCTACAAGCGTGATGATCCTGATTTTTTCGCCCTGTTGGTGGGTAACCACATCTTGGGTGGCGGTGGTTTTACCTCGCGTTTGACCAACGAAGTGCGCGAAAAGCGGGGTTTGACGTATGGCGTTTACAGCGGATTCCAGCCCGGTAGTCATGCCGGTGCGTTCACGATTGGTCTGCAAACACGGCCTGACCAAGCTGCCCAAGCGCTGCAGGTGTCCAAGGACGTGTTGGCAAAATTCGTCGCCGAAGGCCCCACCGAGGCCGAACTGCAAGCCGCCAAAGACAACCTGATTGGCGGCTTTGCTCTGAGGATTGACAGCAACCGCAAGCTGCTGGACAACGTGGCCAATATCGCCTGGAACAAGTTACCTTTGAATTATTTAGACGTGTGGACGCAGCAAATCAACAAAATCACCACCGCGCAGATCAAAGCCGCGTTTCAGCGCAAACTGCAACCTGAGCGGATGGTGACGGTTGTTTTGGGAGGTGTTTAGGGTGGGGTGCAATAATCGGAGCTAATTTAATCAAAGCTGTTTTTTATTGCTTACATGTCAAAACTCAAACCCATCGTCCCCAAAAAGAAACCTGTCATCAAACGACCCACCACGCCATCGGGCGAGATCCGCATCATTGGCGGGTTGTGGAAGCGTACCAAGCT
>JAYUJX010000340.1:0-1487 GCA_043764955.1 Polaromonas sp. | reverse complement strand
GCTTGCGGGTTGCGCGCTGCAATCGACTTGAGTTTTTCTCCAATGTCAGACAACGCAGCATCCCATGACACGGGTTCAAAACGCCCTAATCCCTTGGGACCGACACGTTTTAACGGTGTCAAAATGCGCTCGGGGTGGTAGGTGCGTTCTGTGTAGCGCGATACTTTGGCGCACAACACGCCATCGGTTTGCAGATGATCAGGGTTGCCTTGCACTTTAACGGCAATCCCATTTTCAACAGTTGTTAAAAGCGCGCAGGTGTCTGGGCAATCATGTGGGCAAGCGCCACGAACTACAGCATGAGATGTAACATTCATGCATCTATTTTAGTCAGCTTTATTCTGCTCTCAGTGCTGCCTTCAAAGCCTCACCAATTTCAGGTTTGCCGGAAAACGGGTTGGTCGGGTTGCGGATTTGCACCACATCTTCCATACGAGTCTGCACCGAAGCCAGCGCTTTAGGGTGGCTGTAGATATAGAACTGGTCGTCTGCAATGGCATCAAACACCTTTTGCGCCACGTCTGCAGCGCTCACTTTGCCGGAACCCACGGCTTTGTCGCTCATGGCCTGCCCGATGAGCTGGCTCTTGGTGGGCTTTGCCTCGCTGCTGGCAAATTCACCCGGTTTGTTGCGATGACTTTGCGCAATGCCTGTGGCTACAAAGAAAGGGCACAGCACAGAGGCGCTGATCTGGTCGGTCACCAGCTTCAAATCTTGATACAACGTTTCTGTCAACGCAACAACGGCATGTTTGCTGACGTTGTAGACACCCATGTTGGGGGCATTCAGCAAGCCCGCCATGCTGGCGGTGTTGACGATATGGCCTTGGTAGGCAGGATCTTTCTTGGCAGCATCAAGCATCATCGGGGTAAAAACGCGTACCCCATGCGCCACGCCCATGACGTTGACACCCATCACCCATTCCCAGTCCATTAGCGTGGTTTCCCAGATCAGGCCACCCGCGCCTACGCCAGCGTTATTGAACACAAAATGCGGTGCGCCCAGTTTGGCGAACACGGTTTGCCCCATAGCCTCCACCTCGGCTGCTTTGGAGATATCTAAGCGGAACGACATGACTTGACCACCGTATTTAGCTGCTTCGGCGGAAATTTCAGCTGTAGCTTTGTCCAGCGCGTCTTGCTGCACGTCGACCAATACGATGTTCATGCCCAGTTTGGCGCCGATGCGGGCGCACTCCAGACCGAAACCTGAACCTGCACCTGTTAATACAGCGGTTTTATTCTTGAAATTGGAGATCATCTTATTTTTCAACTTTCTTTAATACGTAGCCGATACGCGGAAAATGCACATGCACCACGCCGGCACGTTCGTCAACGCGGCGCAGGGTGTAATGCATGCGCGCGCAGGCAATCAACTCGCCCTCTGTTGGCTCTGGGCCGAATGCATCGCTGGCAATGGTGACCATGCTGCCCAAAGAAATGCCATGCTCGTCTTGAAAAACTGAATTTAAGGAGTCATTTTTGACA
>JAYUJX010000339.1:0-1488 GCA_043764955.1 Polaromonas sp. | reverse complement strand
AAGTATTGCTTGCATTGGCAATTGCCAGCTCCTATGCATCAGCACAAGCGCTGACGCTTGGCGTCACAGAAGGTGTCACTTACCGCGCAACCGAGGCTGAAATCGAAGCCAAATTTGCGCCGATTGCCAAAATGATCAGCTTGGTGACCAAGCAGCCCGTCAAAATTCAAATCATCCCTTCTTACAATGCGTTACGCGATGCTTTGAAGCAAGGCCAACTCGATGCCGCCTTTATTCACCCGGCGCATGTGTCTTTTGAATCGATCAAAACCGGTGCCTATAAATCGGTCGCTTGGACAACTGGTTTTACGGAATACAAAGTTTCGTTTTTATGCAAAGAGCCTGAGCCCATCAAAAACTGGGCAACGGTCAACGGCAAAGCTTTGGTCACGCCAGATGCAGACTCCATCACCGCCATCATGACGCGCTCTATGCTGCGTGAAAACAAATTGAACTTAGTCACCGATGTCAAACTTCAAGTGACACGGTTTCAAGATGCTGTGCCTTTCTATATCGACAACGGATTTGCGGCTTATGGCGCGACTGCCTCTGGCGCTGTTATCAAAGCTTGGAAAGAAAAAGGCGGCAAAACTTGCGCCCAATCACGCGGTATGCCCATCAAGCATTGGATTGTCTCCAGCAAAATGAGTGCAGAGCAGGCGGCCGGTGTGCGTGAAGCTTTATTGAGCATGGATAAATCAGAGTTGGGGCAAAAAGCGCTTGCAGCATCTGGCTACAAAGGTTTTGTCGCCAGCGATACGGAAGTGGAAAAAAACCTGACCAATTGGTTGGGGCTATAAACCGGCACATTTACAGGTACCAGGCCAGGGAGCTAAGCATCTTGTAAACCTGATATATTGAAGTTTTAAAAATATATCGGGAGCGAGCTGTGTCTAGTCTTTTTCAAAATGTCGATGCCAATGGGTTGTTAGAGTATTCCGTTGTTTATACCGACCGTGCGTTGAACCACATGTCGCAAAACTTTCAAGGGGTGATGCGTGATGTGTCATCTATTTTGAAGGAAGTCTACAACGCAAAATCCGCTCTGGTCGTACCCGGCAGCGGCACGTACGGTATGGAAGCCGTGGCACGACAATTTGCATCTGGCAAAAACGTCATGGTGCTGCGCAATGGCTGGTTTAGCTACCGCTGGACGCAGATTTTTGAGATGGGCAGCATCCCGGCCAAAGAAACAGTGCTCAAAGCACGTCGTCAAGGCACTGACAAACAATCACCTTTCGTACCAGCGCCGATTGAAGAAGTCGTCGCAGCCATCTTGCGCGAAAAACCAGAAGTCTTTTTTGCACCGCACGTTGAAACATCCTCAGGCATGATTTTGCCAACCGCTTACATGCGCGCCGTGGCAGATGCGGTGCACAGCGTGGGCGGCATTTTTGTACTCGATTGCATTGCTTCGGGCACGATTTGGGTGGATATGGTTGCTTGCGGTGTGGACGTTGTGATCAGCGCGCCACAAAAAGGCTGGAG
>JAYUJX010000338.1:0-1489 GCA_043764955.1 Polaromonas sp. | reverse complement strand
CACCTTCACCAACGAACCAGCCGACACCTTCACCTTCTTCTCTTCCATTAAGTATTCCTACAGTCACATTCTCTCCATCTACTTACACTCCACCTTCTGAGTCCCCTGCCAAAACTGAAGTTACTTACTCGCCAGCAAGAATTGATTTTGAACAGCCTACTGGCCTCCCCACCGAGTCTCCAACTGAAAAACCAATTTACTCTCCGACACCACTCCCCTCATTCAACCCATCACCATCACCAACTAGTGTCCCTACGTCAACCCCAACGGGATACATTTGCACACCCGCCCCAACTATCTGCCCTACGATGAAGAGTCCAAAGAGCAAGAAACCGAAACGCAGTCGAGTCAGCAAACGTCCTACAATCTTTCCTACCAAAAAAAGTCCCCCTACCCGAAAGCCTTCAACCGCGAAACCTTCAAAAGCCCCAAAGACGCATCAGCGAACAAAATCACCAAGTGTCGATTCTCCTCCACCATTCCTAAACAAGATCACACTTAGCCCTTTCACTTTAATTCCATTTCAGCTAACACCCTCACAAACAGTCGAGCCAACAGCCGTGCCAACACCTTCACCAACGTACCAGCCGACAGCCGTGCCAACAGCGGAGCCAACACCTTCACCAACGTTCCAACCAACAGCGCAGCCGACACCTTCACCAACGTGCCAGCCGACAGCTGTGCCAACAGCCGTGCCAACACCTTCACCAACGTACCAGCCAACAGTTGAGCCGACACCTTCACCAACGTACCAGCCGACAGCTGTGCCAACAGCGCAGCCGACACCTTCACCAACGTTCCAACCAACAGCGCAGCCGACACCTTCACCAACGTACCAGCCGACAGCCGTGCCAACAGCGGAGCCAACACCTTCACCAACGTACCAACCGACAGCCGTGCCAACAGCGGAGCCAACACCTTCACCAACGTTCCAACCAACAGCGCAGCCGACACCTTCACCAACGTACCAGCTGACAGCCGTGCCAACAGCGGAGCCGACACCTTCACCAACATACCAGCCGACAGCCGTGGCAACAGCGGAGCCAACACCCTCACCAACGTACCAGCCAACAGCGCAGCCGACACCCTCACCAACGTACCAGCCGACAGCCGTGCCAACAGCGGAGCCGACACCTTCACCAACGTTCCAACCAACAGCGCAGCCAACACCTTCACCAACGTACCAGCCGACAGCCGTGCCAACAGCGCAGCCGACACCTTCACCAACGTACCAACCGACAGCCGTGGCAACAGCGGAGCCAACACCTTCACCAACGTTCCAACCAACAGTGAAGCCAACACCTTCACCAACGTACCAGCCAACAGTCGTGCCAACAGCGGAGCTAACACCTTCACCAACATACCAGCCGACAGCCATGCCAACAGCGGAGCCAACACCTTCACCAACGTTCCAACCAACAGCGCAGCCGACACCTTCACCAACGTACCAGCCGACAGCCGTGCCAACAGCGGAGCCAACACCTTCACC
>JAYUJX010000337.1:0-5327 GCA_043764955.1 Polaromonas sp. | reverse complement strand
CGGTCATTGCTGTTTTGCATGACGATGAACAGGTGCGTGCCCACTTCCCCGATACGCTGCTGTTAGCGCGTGGGGTGGTCGCGTGGGGACGCACTGTTGATGTGCTCACACCCAATAATCTTCACAAAGCGCGTGCTATGGCGGAAGCATGGGACGAGCAGGCTGATTTTTGCAAGATCGATTCAGCGGTGGTGTCATGATGGACCGGCTACACGTCATCTTTGAGCTGGTACAACAAGCACTGATTTCGCCTTTCACGGAATTCTCTTTCATGCGCCGAGCGCTGGTGGCAACACTGGCACTATCCCTGAGCGCCGCGCCGCTTGGCGTCTTCTTGACGATTCGGCGCATGAGCCTTTTGGGCGATGCGCTCAGCCATGCGGTGCTACCGGGCGTTGCCATTGGCTTCATGCTGTTTGGGCTTTCACTCACAGCAATGGCGGTGGGTGGCATGCTTGCAGGTATGGCAGTTGCAGCGCTAGCCAGCGTGATTAGCAAGTCTACTGCTATCAAAGAAGACGCAAGTATGTCGGCCATGTATTTGATCGCATTGGCTATTGGTGTCACACTCATCTCCAAGCAAGGCACGCAGCTTGATTTACTGCACATTTTGTTTGGCAGTGCTTTGGGGGTTGATACGGCTGGCTTGTACATCGTCGCTGGCGTTGCCACTTTAAGTTTATTGGGACTGACCGCTATGTACCGTGGTTTGGTTTTGGAAAGCTTTGATCCCGTGTTTATCAGCACATCAAGCAAGCGCGTCTGGCTTTGGCAGCAAGCGTTTTTGATGTTGGTGGTGATGAACCTTGTTGCGGGCTTTCAAACCCTAGGCACGTTGATGGCGGTGGGTTTGATGATGCTGCCCGCCGTCTCTGCCCGCTTATGGCACGACACTTTGCCATGCCAACTGCTCAACGCCAGTTTGCAAGCGGCGCTGTCTGGCTATGCCGGCCTGCTGCTGTCGTATCACTTAAACACCCCAACCGGCCCGACCATCATTGCTTGCGCGGGAGCTTTGTACGCTGGCTCACTGCTCATATCGCCTGGAGGATGGCTAAAACAGCGTTTCAACACAAACCACCGTATTGCCTAAAACCCCAGTCTTGGCTTATGGATTATTTATCAACTACCTACCCACAACCTCAGGAAAACCCATGAAAAATATCTTATTTCGGTTCAAACAACTATTTGCCGCGCTATCAATCTACGCTGTTTTGAGTCCAGTTAGCGCCAGCCTTGCGGCAGACAAATTAACAGTCATGGCGAGCTTCAGCATCTTAGGAGACTTGGTGCAAGTTGTGGGTGGCGAACGTGTGAACGTTACAACACTTGTAGGCCCAGACCAAGACGCACATGTTTTTGAACCAAAACCGCAAGATGCTAAAAATTTGCTTCAAGCCAAATTATTGGTTCTCAATGGCTTAGGGTTTGAACCTTGGGCGCAAAAGCTCATTAAGTCAACGGGTTATAAAGGTGCAAGCTTGGCAGCTGCACAAGATGTAAACAGCCTAAGCATGCCCTCTGAGAAACCGGGTGCAAAAACAGAAATTGATCCGCATGCATGGCAAAACCCCAATAACGTGGCTATTTATGTGAAAAATATTGCCACGATACTCACCAAACTAGACCCTGCAGGGGCTGGCACCTTTAAAGCCAACAGCGACGCTTATCTCGCCGAACTCAGCAAACTAGATACATGGGCGAAAACACAGTTTGACGCCATCCCTCAAAACAAAAGGAAAGTCATCACCTCGCATGATGCATTTGGCTATTTTTCTGCGCAATACCAGATCACTTTTCTCGCACCGCAAGGTATTTCAACCGAAGCAGAGCCTAGTGCAAAACAAGTGGCCAAACTGATACGCCAAATTAAATCCGAAAAAATCAAAGCCGTATTTGTAGAAAACATGAGCAACCCCAAGCTAATTTCACAATTGTCAAAAGATGCAGGTGTGACTCTAGGCGAAGCTTTGTATGCCGATGCACTGTCAAGCGCTGACAAACCAGGTTCAACTTACCTAAAAATGATGCGCCATAACGTTAACCAACTTGCGGCTGGCATGCGAAATAATTAACTAGCCTGTCCAGCGCCATCAGCAGACATGGGTATCATGCTGCCATGCGCGCCAAATTGATGAGTTATTTGCTGCTGGGCTTGATCCGTCTTTTGACCGGCTCACAAGCGCGATGGTATGGCTGCCCACCCAAGGCCGAGCAGCGCATTTACTTTGCCAATCACCAAAGTAACGCCGATTTGGTGATGATTTGGGCCGCTTTGCCTGAAGAGCTACGAAGTAGCGTGCGTGCAGCAGCCGCTAAAGACTATTGGACCAAAACGCCGTTTCGCAAGTGGATCACCACCGCTGTATTCAATGTCGTCTACGTCGTGCGTGACCGCAGCGAAGCCGAAGACCCTTTGCAACCGCTGATGAACGCCTTAGCCAGTGGCGATTCCATCATCATCTTCCCCGAAGGCATGCGCGGCCAGGCGGAAGAGCCGCTGCCCTTTAAATCTGGCCTGTACAACTTGGCGCAAAAATTTCCGAATGTGGTGCTGATTCCCGCATGGATCAACAATATCCAGCGCGTCATGCCCAAAGGCGAATATGTACCGGTGCCGGTGTTGTGCTCTGTCACTTTTGGTGCACCCATGCAAATTGAGCCAGATGAAGACCGCCGCGCATTTTTAGACCGTGCGCGTTTGGCAGTGATGCATCTTCGGGATGTTTGAAAATCCCGACACATGAACTTTGGCACCTACCAATCTCTCAAAAACCTGACGGTTAATCAGCAGGTCGGTGCGTTGTTTGTCATCGTCTTTGGTGTCTTGCTACTCGCCAGCGTGGGGGCTTTTTTGCTGTCTCTGCGCAGCTATGACGACGAAGTAAAAGCGATGCGCCGTCATCATGATTTGCGCAATTTTGAAGGCGTCTTGAGCACCAGTTGGATGATGGCTTTGGTGTTTTGGTTGGGCTGGGTGTCGGGCACATCCGTCGCTTTGGTGTTATTTGGTTTTGTGTCGTTTTTTTGCTTGCGCGAGTTTTTAACACTGTCGCCCACCAAACGTGGCGACCACCGCAGTTTGATTTTGGCATTTTTCGTGATTTTGCCGCTGCAATACTGGCTGGTGGCGACCGAGCGGTTTGAGCTGTTCACCGTGTTCATCCCCGTGTATGTGTTTTTGTTGATTCCTGTGGTTAGCGCCTTGGCGAACGATGCTGAGCGCTTTTTGGAGCGCAACGCCAAGCTGCAATGGGGCATCATGGTGTGCATTTATGGGCTCAGCCATGTGCCAGCGCTGCTGTTGTTGGAGTTTCCGAAGTACGACAACAAAAACTCATTTTTGGTATTTTTCTTGGTGATCGTCGTGCAAGTCAGCCAGCTGATGCAGCATTTGGTGTCGCGCATTTGGCGGCGCACGCCGTTTGTACCCAACATCAGCCAGAGTTTCAACTGGTTGAGTGCTTTCATTGGAGTCGCAGTAGGTAGCGCTTTAGGTGCTGCGCTGGCTGGCATCACGCCGTTTGTGCCTGGGCAGGCATTTGTCATGGCGTTTGTCGCCTGCGTGGCGGGTGCGCTGGGGCATTTGGTGATGAAAGCGCTGAAGCGCGACCGTGGCATTCCCATTTGGCGCAGCGAGCGCGGCAACATGCGCGCAGGCGTCACGGGCGCGGGCGGTTTGCTAGACCGCGTTGATGCGCTGTGCTTTGCAGCACCTGTGTTTTTTCACTTTGTGCAGTGGTATTTTCATCTTTACAAATAGGTGTTTATGCCACGAAGTAATCCGCCCACTTTCGGCTGAATCCCCATGAAGCCATGTGACGCTTCACCAACCGCTCCATCGCCACATCCATGCTCGTATCCAAATACCAGCATTCGTCGAGCAAACCGTTCAAATTCCAACCATGCTCTCGGTGCAGCAGGTACAAACCTTCCACGATGATGAGTTTGGCGTCTGGGTTGATGCTGATGGCATCTGCCACAGGGTCGCCCACGCCGTGCTGAAAATCTGGCCAAGTGGTTGATTTATCAGGATTTTTGCGCAATTTCTGTAATGTAGCCGCCAAGCCCGCAGGATCAAACGTCCAAGGCGAGCCGCGCCGGGCTAGAGCCGCTGCAGGATCGGCAAACTGTGCCAAGGCTGCTTTTGTGAGGTGAAAGCCGTCCATGCTGAGCGCAACAGCAATTTTAGAATTTATGCGCTCATTTACGGCATCGACCAACTTAGCCGCCAGTGTACTTTTTCCAGAGCCTGGCAGCCCGACGACACCGATGACAATGCGTTTAGAGGCATCAGCCTCCTTCATCCGATTTAGAAGCTGCAACAATCAACCCACCGGATCTTCCAAAATAAGCTGATTAATCATTCGCGTTGTTACCCCAAAATCATTCAAAAAACATGTCTGCCAAGCAAACGATCCAAACCGCCGTAGAAAAAGTCGCCCAACTGCGACAGATTGCAACTGAAACACCCGCTTTGACACAAGCCGTGAGTGAGATCAAAACCTTTCAAGCCAAGCGATTCACAGGCACGTATTTTGACTTGCTGCACACCCCACAATACCAGCCCGCTACCCAGTTTTTCTTGGAAGAACTGTACAGCGAAAAAGACTATTCCGAGCGTGACGCCCAATTTTCCCGCATCGCCGGCACGCTAGAGCGCATGTTCCCCAAGCAAGTCGTGCAAACCGCCGTGTCGTTGGCGCAACTGCACAGTTTGACGGAAGATTTGGACTTGGCCATGGCGCAATGTTGGCTCGGCTTAGCCAGCAAATCTGACGATAAACCCGACCTAGTAGGCCGCTACATCTCCGCATGGCACCAAGCTGGCAGACGCGCTGACCGCGACGCCCAGCTCTCTGGTTCGCTCGCCGTAGGCCAAGAACTCGTCACACTCACCCGCACACCTGGTTTGCGCATGGCTTTGAGGATGATGCGCAAACCCGCATCTCTGGCTGGCATGGCAGCGTTGCAGCATTTTTTAGAATCGGGTTTTGACACCTTTGCGGCCATGACACCGAAAAAACCCAGTAAAAACGGCCAACCCGAAGGCCCCGCTTTCTTCCTAGAAACCGTTAAAAACCGCGAAGCCGCATTGATAGACCTGCTGTTTGATGCCCCCTTGCAAGCCAGCAAGGTGGAGATTGAACGGGTTTTATCAAAAGCACTCTAAAATGTAATAAATACGCCTAAAACTAACGTATTTATTGCCTTATTAGCTATGTAGTCGCCCCTGCAAAACCCCGCTACCCCGCACAAACACTAGCATTTGTGCATGATTAGTGTCCACGAAATCCCTCAAGAAACGTTATTAATAGAACAACTTT
>JAYUJX010000336.1:0-5347 GCA_043764955.1 Polaromonas sp. | reverse complement strand
CTACCCAAATCCGCCACTGCTTGGAACCACACCAGCAGAAAAAGCCGAAATCGCCAGCTGGCACTGGCGGGTTGAGTTTGAAGGCCTGCTCGCCATCGCCGAAGCCCTGCGCAACAGCGCCCCCACCATGGCCAACCGCGCCTTGCCTGGCCCTGTGGACTACGCACAAATCCCCGAGTTGGCGCAGCGCGGCCTAGCGCGAGTTCAGCAGTTTATGGACATGCTAGATGCCCACTTGACTGGCCGTGCGTTCATTGCGGCAGATCAATTCAGCATCGTTGACATAACCGCCGTCGTCGCCATCGACTTTGCACGCGTGGTGCGTATCAAACCGGGTGAGCAGCATGTCAATCTGCGGCGGTGGCGCGAGGATATGGCAAAAAGACCTTCATTTGGCCTCTAGACGTCGTATTTATTGCCTGAATAGCTATGAATTAAATAGCAAAAAAGCGCCGACACAATGAAGTGAGGGCGCTTTTTATGGGTAAAAACAGCTTAGGCAGCGTTCGGCGGTGTCGTCCCCAGCGCCTGCAGCAGCTCACCGCTTTCATACATCTCCATCATGATGTCCGAACCACCGATAAACTCGCCTTTGACGTAGAGCTGCGGAATCGTCGGCCAGTTGCTGTATTCCTTGATGCCTTGGCGCACTTCGTCGTCTTCTAGCACGTTGACAGTTTGGATGCCTTTGGTGTCCACGCCGCAAGCTTTCAAAATTTGAATCGCGCGGCCAGAGAAACCACATTGTGGGAAGCTGGCGTTGCCTTTCATGAAAAGCACAACATCGTTGGATTTGACCAATTGGTCGATGCGGGTTTGGGTGTCTGACATGGGGAAATCTCCAGTAAATTTTGTAATGGATGTGATTATCCCTTGAATTGCATGGGCTTGCAGGGTCGCGGCTTCACCTTAACTTTAGCTTTAACCCAGCCACTTCCCAACCGTACACCGCTCAATCCCCGCCAAATCTTGCTGGCTCTGCACCTGCGCGAAGCCGCGCTGTGCCAGTAAATCGCGCACAGTCGCAGCTTGGTCATAGCCATGCTCTAGCAACAACCAGCCGCCAGAAGTCAAAAAATTGGGCGCTTGGGTAATGATTTTGCGGATATCGTCCAAACCGTCTGCACCGGAAGTGAGCGCTTGCTTAGGCTCATGCACCAGAGCTGCCATGTGCCAGTCGCCTTCGACGATGTAGGGCGGGTTGCTGACGATCACGTCAAATTTGGTGTTGGATGTGCCGTTTTTCAAAGCATCGAACCACGAGCTTTGTAAAAAATTAACGTTTAGATTCAAGCGCTTGGCGTTGTTTTGAGCGACGGCTAAAGCATCTGCACTGGCATCCAAAGCGATGACTTGCCAGTCGGGGCGGGCAGATTTCAGTGCCAAAGCAATCGCACCACTGCCTGTGCCCATGTCCAATACTTTCAACACGCTGGTTGCGGTATCAAAAGTGAGCGCCCACTCCACCAAGGTTTCTGTGTCAGGACGGGGCACCAAAACGCGGTGATCGACATGTAAATCAAGTCCAAAAAACGGTTTGCTGCCCACGATGTAGGCCAGCGGCTCGCCGTTTGATCTGCGTTGGCACAGTGTTTGAAAGGTCAGGGCGGCTGGCTCGCTCAGTTCTTCGTCGTCATGGGTGATGAGCCATGCGCGGTCTGCCTGCGAACGGCCTAGCGCATGCAGCATCAGCAGCTGTGCGTCTAGGCGGTTAATGCTTGGTTTGCCGCTAGATTGAACGGCGTATTGGAGGTGAAATTGGATGTTCAAGAATCTAAAAATGCTATAAATATAATAGCTATACAAGCAATAAATACGCCGGCTACAATACTATTTTTGGGATGAATTTAGTGTAATTAAACTGAACTAAATCTCAGGATATTTCAGACCATTGCACTCCGCCGGTCGCCCAGTTTTGGCGCGGAATGTCAAAGAGCACCACATCGACGGATTCAGGTTTTGAACCCAGACTCTCAACAGCAG
Organism: Polaromonas sp.; assembly: GCA_043764955.1. GTDB lineage: Bacteria > Pseudomonadota > Gammaproteobacteria > Burkholderiales > Burkholderiaceae_C > Aalborgiella. The sequence continues at coordinate 3,364 of JAYUJX010000336.1, read as the reverse complement.
CTTGGGTCAGGGCTTTGACGAGGGCGGTCTTTTGCTCGGGCGTGCGGCCTTCTAGTAGTTCTACGCGGATGGTTGGCATGGTGTTCCTAAAAATAATCTTGACCACTAATTTTCGGTCAGAATGTAGATTATGTCTAACCCCACAGATTCAGCGCCATCACAAACGTCAAATGCCTCCAACTCGATGAGCGCATTGCGCGGTTTCGCGTGGTTGTTAGCGCTTCAAACGGTGGGCGACCTTGTTGTTAAACAATGGGGGTTGACCGTGCCAGGCCCCGTTTTAGGCATGGTTTTTTTATTGCTCGCGCTACGCTGGCTTAGCGTTCAAACGGCGGTGGCTAGCTGTGCTGAGTTTTTGTTGAACCACTTGTCACTACTTTTTGTGCCTGTGGGTGTTGGGGTGATGACACACTTCGGTGTCTTCAATGATTTTGGCTGGCGTATCGCCGTCGTCTTGGTTGTGTCCACTTGGGTTGGCTTGTCTGTAACTGCGCTTACGCTGCGTTGGCTACAAAGACAGCAATTACAAAATAAACAGACTGAGTAGCTGCCCATGCTGGATTTTGTAGAACTCTGGGTTTACCTCACCTCTGGTCCGCTGTTTGGTCTGACGGCAACCGTGGTGGTTTATGTTTTTGCACATGCGTTCTATGTGAAATTTAACCATGCGCCTTGGGCTAACCCTGTGCTGTGGTCGGTTCTTTGCATTGCTGGTGTGTTGCTGGCAACAGGTATCAAATACCCCGTGTATTTTGCCGGCGCGCAGTTTATCCACGTACTTTTAGGGCCGGCCGTGGTTGCCTTGGCATGGCCCATGTGGCAGCGAAAAACAGCACTCATGCAAGCGTGGCGAGGCTTGCTGTTAGCGGCGCTTTTGGGTGGCGTGGCTGCAGTAGGAAGTGCGTTTTTACTGGGCAAACTGTTGGGGTTGCCTTTGACGGTGTTGTTGTCTATGGTGCCTAAGTCCGTCACTGCGCCCGTGGCCATGGGTGTTGCGCAACAAATTGGCGGTATTCCAGCGCTAGCTGCTGTTTTTGCTGTGTTAACGGGCATGGTGGGCGCTATCAGCGGGAAGTATATTTTCGATCTATGTGGCATCAAGACGGACAAAGCGGGCTGGATTCAGCGTGGGTTTGCTTTAGGCACAGCCGCACACGGCATTGGTGCAGCGCGGGCGATGCAGGTCAACGCAGATGCTGGTGCGTATGCAGGCTTGGCATTGGCTATTCAAGTGCTTTTGGCTTCGATTCTGATTCCACTCGTGGCGCTTCTGTTCAATTTCCGTTAACTGCTACATGCCATGGTGAGTTTGTAGAAAGACCTTGCGTTTAAAGTGCAATCGAAATATTTGCTCGGTTTTTGTATACTTTGCCGGTTGAGGTTTTGTCAATAACCCCTTTTGGAGAATACCCATGCTGAACGAGTCAACGCAAAATCAATTTGCAGAAATTAATGCAGACATCCAATCTTTGGTCAACAGCACGACAGAGCGCCACACCGCCACCCGTCGTACTGCGCTGAAAGTCGCGCTGGGCGTGGGCTATACCGCTGCAGCCGGCGACATCATGGCGCAAACGGCGGTGAAAACGTCGTCTGATGGTCTGAAAACTGGTGAAATCACCGTGGAAGTCAACGGTTTCAAAGTGCCGGCTTACACCGCTGCGCCAGCGGGCAAAACCAATTTGCCGGTGATTTTGGTGATTCAAGAAATCTTCGGCGTGCACGAATACATTGCCGATATCGCCCGCCGTTTCGCCAAAATGGGCTACTTGGCCATTGCGCCCGAGCTGTACGCCCGCCAAGGCGACCCTAGCAAGTACAACGCGATGGCTGATTTGATCAAAGATGTGGTCAGCAAAGTGCCAGATGCGCAGGTGATGGCGGACTTGGACGGCATGGTCAAATGGGCTGCAGCTAATGGCGGCGATGCGAACAAGATTGGCATCACCGGCTTCTGCTGGGGCGGCCGCATCACCTGGATGTATGCCGCACACAACAAGGCTGTCAAAGCTGGTGTGGCGTGGTATGGCCGCTTGGAAGGCGCACCAAACCCACTGTCACCGACGAACCCAGTGGATGTGGTTGCCAGCATCAACGGCCCGGTTTTGGGATTGTACGGTGGGGCAGATGCGGGTATTCCACAAGCTTCAATCGACAAAATGAAAGCTGCGTTGACCACGGGTAGCGCAGCTGCGAAGAAGTCAGAGTTTGTGGTGTACGACGGTGCGCCACACGCCTTCCATGCCGACTACCGCCCAAGCTTCCGCAAAGAGCCGGCTGAGGACGGGTTTAAGCGGGCTTTGGAGTGGTTCAAAGCGAATGGTGTGGCCTCGGCACAAACAACGCCCTATTAAGATTGTTTAACTGATTGAAAAGCCACTTTCAAGTGGCTTTTTTATTGGGCAGCAGTTGGTTTTGTATGTGAGCTAGCGCACAGACGCTTGGTTTTGGAGTGGGTAAATTGGTGCTTGCATTGATAAACATTTATGCATCGACGTAAATTTCACAATTCCCACATCACTTGAAAGACCGCACCATGACCAAGTCTGAAAAACCAACAAAGCCAACCTTGGTTGCCATAGAAAAGCGCCAAGCTGCGCCACTCATCACCCCAACCGATTTAAAAACAGCCGCCACAGCCGATATTTCAGCCGCTATGAACGGTATCCTGGCCGATGTTTTTGCGCTGTATTTGAAAACCAAAAATTTCCATTGGCACATGAGTGGCCCGCATTTTCGCGACTACCACGTCATGTTGGACGAGCAGGCCGATCAAATCTACGCCATGGCCGACCCGATCGCCGAGCGTATCCGCAAAGTGGGCGGCACCACGCTGCGTTCGATAGGCCACATTGCCCGCACCCAGCGGATTTTGGACAACGACGCTTTGTATGTAGAGCCGTCTGACATGCTGGCCGAGCTGTGCGAAGACAATAAAACCATCGTCGCCCGCCTGCGTGAAGCGCACAACGTCTGCGAAGACCACAAAGACATCGCCACCACCAGCATGATCGAGGTCTGGATCGACGAATCTGAGCGGCGCACCTGGTTCTTGTTTGAAGCCGGTCGGCCGGTGGATACGACAGGGCGCTGAGTCTGTTTAAGCTGTCGCGCCGACTTCCAGCTGCTCCGCAATGCGCGCCAGCAGCTTGCCTTTAATCACCTCGTCGATCTGATTGGAAAATATCGTTTTCGAATAATTGCCCCATCCTCAAACCGCCTTCATATGACAAATGGTCATCGTCACGGTAAAAGATAATGCCATCTTTTTTAGCGTAACAAAATTGATCGTCACAAAGGTGCTTGGATGGGTACAAGAACTTCACCTTAGGAAACGCTTGTGCATGCGCGGCAATTATCTTTA
>JAYUJX010000335.1:0-5351 GCA_043764955.1 Polaromonas sp. | reverse complement strand
TGAATTCAATGCAGCAATCACATTGGCTTTCATATTCAACCAGCCAGAAGCACCTTTTGAGATACGCAAGTACGGTTTTTGATCGCTGGGTACACCGTTGTAACGTTTCGCCATGATGTCCACCAAGGCATCACGAATGCCTTTGAATTGGTGCACATGTTGGTGTCCATCAATGTGACTGGGCGGCGCTTGCCAGACTTGTTCAAAGGCGTCGATCTGCTTTTCAATCACTTCCCGCGCCTTTGCTTGGCTGTAACCGCCCAGAACAGCGGTCAACATGGCGCGCTTCAATCCACGCCCATGCCCCGTTCGAATGGCAAAGGGGCTGGTCCAGTCCAGGTGCAAACCCACATCTATCTGCCCCCTAAGCTCGGCCAAAGCGGGTACATCCTTCACCCAACGCGGCGACAGCGTCATGGCGCTGGTCGCAGTGAGTCGCCCTTGCTGCGCCAAATTGACGATGCCACGCGACACGGCGGCATTGAAGGCGAAGTCATCCGCATTGAGTATCAGGTGCTTCATTGCTCTAAATTAACCGCGTTTTAGTTAAGCTTCAGTTGCAAGGCTGCCAGAAGCTTGCCATGAATACCACCAAAACTGCCGTTGCTCATGCACACAATGGTGTCACCGGGCTGCACAGCTTGCATGATTTGACCCAGTAATTCATCAATAGAATCAGCCACTTGCGCTCTTTTACCCATCACAGCCAAGGGTTCACGCGGGTCCCAGCCCAGGCCGCCGCTGTGGCAAAACACCAGGTCGGCATCTTTCAAGCTATCGGCCAACTGCGCTTTCATGGTGCCCAGCTTCATGGTGTTGCTGCGGGGTTCTAACACCGCCAAGATGCGACCTTTATTTGCTGATTTAGCCAACTGCTGCTCTAACTGACGCTTTAAACCATCCAAAGTTGTGGCTATGGCGCTTGGATGATGCGCAAAATCGTCATAAACCGTCACACCAACCACTGTGCCGCGCACTTCCATTCGGCGTTTGACGTTTTCAAAGCTGGCTAAGGCGTTTGCAGCCACGCTGGGCGCAACGCCGACGTGCTGCGCCGCCGCTATCGCTGCCAAGGCATTATTTTGGTTATGAACACCCTGTAGCCGCCATTTTACCTGTCCAAGCAGCTCTTTATTTGATAGCACTTTAAAATCATCAGGGCTGCCATCTGCATGCCAATCAGCTGATGATGTTGTGTTTTCACAAAAACTAACGCGCTCACTCCAGCAGCCCATGTCTAAAACGCGCTGCAAGCTGGCCTCAGCACCGTTGTAAACCACGCGCCCTGACGCGGGCACGGTGCGCACCAAATGGTGAAACTGACGCTCAATGGCTGCCAAGTTATCAAAAATGTCAGCGTGGTCGAACTCTAAATTGTTCAAAACGGCGGTACGCGGGCGGTAATGGACGAATTTGCTGCGTTTGTCGAAAAATGCGGTGTCGTATTCATCTGCTTCAATCACGAAATACTTTTCACCCAATCGCGCTGAAACGCCAAAATTCAAAGGCACGCCACCGACCAAAAAGCCAAGCTTTAAGCCAGCGCACTCTAATATCCAAGCCAACATGGAGGTTGTCGTCGTTTTGCCGTGCGTACCCGCCACCGCCAGCACGTGGCGACCTTGCAAGACGTTTTCAGCCAACCACTGCGGGCCGCTGATGTAGGGCAAGCCGGCGTCCAAAATCGCCTCCATCAACGGAAACTTGGGTGTGCCGTCGGCATGATGAACACGGCTCACGACATTGCCAATCACGAAAACATCAGGCTTGAGAGCTAACTGGTCTGCACCAAAGCCTTCAATCAAATCAATACCCAAAGCACGCAATTGATCGCTCATGGGCGGGTAAACACCCGCGTCGCAACCGGTGACTTTGTGACCCGCTTCGCAGGCTAATGCCGCAACGCCGCCCATGAAGGTGCCGCAAATGCCTAAAATATGAATATGCATAACGCTATTATCGCTTCCAATACCAATACCAATACCAATACCACCACCACCGAAATCTCCATCACGGCAGCCAGGCTGGTCGTTGAAGAAGGTTTGGACTACGGCGCCGCCAAACGTCGTGCCGTCAAACAGTTTGGCTTGCCTTCGCGAACCCAATTGCCAAGCCATGACGAGGTGGAAGCTGAAGTGCGCGACTACATTGCCTTGTTTTACGCCGATACGCAGCCTACGGAGCTGGAAGCGTTGCGGCAGCTGGCACTGGTTTGGATGCAACGTATGGCTGATTTCAGGCCGTATTTGGGCGGCTCGGTCTGGCATGGCACGGCGACCAAACTGTCAGACATCTATATTGCGCTGTTTTGTGACGACTCAAAATCAGCCGAAATCGCCTTGATCGACCACCGCGCGGACTACGTTGCTCGATCTATCAAAGGGTTTGATGGTGGGATGGTTGAAGCGCTGAGCATCCACGCCCCCTGCAAAACCTTGAATACCGAAATTGGTGTGCATTTGATGATTTATGACTATGATGATTTACGCGGTGCGTTGAAACTAGACAGCCAAGGGCGTAAGCCGCGAGGGGATGCGGCGGCTGTTGCTAAGCTCTTGAATTAAAATTAATTCATCGTTGCAGCTTGCAATAGGTGGTTTATGCTATTATTTAACTGAATTAAAAAATACAAATTAAATTAATGCGAAATCTGCCCCCCCCCGTCTTGGGATTCAAAGCACCCTAATCGCATTACTTTTTTGCATTCCTCTGACGCTAGCAGGGCAAAATCTCGAATTTTGGGTTGGTGGCGTTAGTGTCGCGCAATCAAGTGCAGCGGGAATTTGTAAAGAACACCAAGATTTTTATACGAAACAAGCAGGGGTGTCAATGTGGTTTTGTCAAGATCCTACGATTACTGCCTGCGAAACAGACCCTAAACTTTTCTATCAAAGCTACGCAAACGCAGGGTTAGGGCCTGTTGTAAAAGTTCAGCGGCTTGATAGTAATGCTGGACTTTACAACAATACAACTATAAGAATGGGAATGCGTGGACAATACGATGCTTGCGCAGTTCCTATCGCAGTATCAAGCGTCATTCACGGCGGCAAGGCGCTTTGCGAAGACTGGCAAAGCCGTGCCGCATGGGATGCGTATTCGATATCGGGAAAAGCGTATTTTTCAAGCCTTTTACCAACTGGTAAATGTCAGTGTTTACCTGAAAAAAACATCTACAACGAGCCTGACCCTCTGACATGGGATGCAACCAAAAAGCTATGTGTTGGCTGTCCATTAAATCCACCTATTCCCCTAGAAACCCTCATCGCCCAATACGACACAACCGAAGAAGCCAAGGCCTGTACTCGCCGTTTAGAAGCTGGCGGTAATTGTGACAACCTTGTCAAACCTGCTCTTTTAACGGCTAAGGCTTGTTTGCAAACAAAGATGGCAGAGGTGGGGTTTGCTTGGAATGGAAGTACGACGAGTTTGTTCCGCACGCGAGGGTATCAGGCGCATTTTTGGGATTTATTTCAAAAAGAGTGGACGCGCGATAAATTGGCAGCATTGTCGAAAAGCAACCCTAGCGGATACAAATCCTGCACCCCACCACCTTCTGGTTTGCATAAAAATCATGGTCTTGACAATGCGGTTGCAAACCCAGAAAGCTTAAACCCGCACCATACAACGGGATCTGCTTTTGATATTAAACCCGCTACTGTTAAGGCATACGAAAAAACATTAGTAGCGTGGAATCTAGCGCACAAGAAGGACGCGAACCACATAGAACGTACTGTAACCAGTGAGGCTGCTGCATGTGGATTGCGTTGGGGTCAACCCTTTAATGATAGACCACATTTCGATTTGGGTCGCTAATGCTACCAATTGGGAGAACATACATGAAAACAAACATCATCTCACGGCTTACAGCAACTTTAGCAAGTATTTTTTGTATGACAACAGTTGTGCTTGCTCAAAGCATTTCGTCGCCTTGGGCTGCAACTATTAAGGCAAGTTATAACAAGTCCGATGATATTGCAACCTATATATTTAAATTCACGAATGTCAGTGGGAAAGCCAGCACAGAAGCACCCATACTAGGCTACCGCTGTAGTTACTTTAATCTGCCAGTAATGGTGCGCACAGCACCATATCTCGATCAACCATTCTGGAGCGCTAACAACAAGACGGAAGCAGAACGTGGCAAATATAACTGTGAGGCCGTTTTTGGTAACACCATAGGCATATATTTAGGCGAGAAGCAAATTGCCTCGCCTTATCCGTTTGGTGTATTCACATTCACAGGTGCTGAGAGTGAGTCAGATTCAGGTTATTTAGATCCCAAAAGTTACAAAACGAGTAACGGGTGGTTAGTTGAGTCAAATCAGCTTTGCGGTGAGGGAACTTGCGGCACGAGCTTGTATGAGTTGAAATTTTGGCCAGGTTCGGCGGATGAGGCTAAATTTATTTCTGTTCCCGCAGGACAAAGTTTCGAATTTAGCGTGAACTTGTGGCACAAAGATCCTAATTATTTGCGCACTAACTATTTGGTTTATAACAGCATTTCAGGCAAGAGTGGTCAAGACGATGGAACATGGGCTTACCGCGCCTACCCCATCACCAAAGCCGACACCACACCCCCAGTCATAACAGCCGCATTGACTTTAACGCCACCAAAACCAAACGACAACATTAATTCTGTTCGTGTACAACTGGCCGCTTCTGCTAAGGATAATTTTGATGCTGGGCCTGAGTGGTCGGTTAGCTCCGTGCTTAGGGCGGATAAGCCTACTGTAGCTGGTGATGTTACACGTACTGTGGACATGGTTGAGAATCAGTGGCTGTTAAAAGTGCCTACTGGTGAAACTCGTACTTATACGGTTAATATTCGTGCCGAGGATGCGACGGGTAATGTCACAACTAAGGCGATTCCTATCACCATCAAAGGCGCTACTTTACCGCCGCCAAAAACAGTAACACAATGCACGTTTTTTGGACTTTTTTGCTCACCAGTCATCGTCAAGTAATTGCCGCTTGATAAGGCTTCGACAGGCTCAGCCCGAACGGGTAAACGTTGTGTCGTTACACTTGCTTATGACTGACGCAAGCTCAACATCACCTGATAAAACATATCGACCACCGCAACGCAGGCTTGTTCTGACGACAAGTGCTGCTTTACTAGCCGCGCTTGCTGGCGCAGGAGCTGCGTATTGGCAAGGCAACCAAGAACCCAAAAAAAAGTCAAACAAGCTTGCAACGGGTGGGCAAAACGATTTAAACGACCTTTGGCAAATGCAGTTTGACACGCAGGACGGTGGCAAACTCGCCATGCAGTCGCTAAAAGGCAAACCACTGCTCATCAATTTTTGGGCAACATGGTGCCCGCCTTGTGTAGAAGAATTGCCGCTATTAGA
>JAYUJX010000334.1:0-1495 GCA_043764955.1 Polaromonas sp. | reverse complement strand
TTTGGAGTTAGATAAATGAATTCGCAATTTGGTTTGATGAACGTGTGGTCTCAGGGTGATTTGGTCACCAAAACGGTGGCTTTGTTGTTGTTGGCGATGTCCTTGGCATCATGGATGGTCATCATCATCAAGACTTTGGATATTTTTAAATATAAGCGTTTGGCGGCAGAAGCCGAAGGCTTTTGGCACAGTGAAGACTTCTCCAAGGGCGTTTCACAATTGGGCGGTGGGCCTGAAAATCCACTGCGCCAGTTGGCGCTTGAAGGCCGCGAAGCCACGGCTCACATCTTGAACACTGACGGCACAGCCGCCAAAGCCCAGTTGCATGACAGCTTGGACAAAAGCGACTGGATCACCCGCAGCCTGCGCAACACGCTGGATGAATTCACCGCCAAGTTGCAATCAGGCTTGGCAATTTTGGCCTCTGTCGGCTCTACCGCCCCATTTGTGGGTTTGTTTGGCACGGTGTGGGGTATTTACCATGCGCTGTTGAGCATTGGCGCAGCCGGCCAAGCCACCATCGACAAAGTGGCAGGCCCGATTGGTGAATCCCTCATCATGACCGCGCTAGGTTTGGCCGTGGCTATTCCCGCCGTGCTGGGTTACAACGCCTTGGTGCGCGGCAACAAAGGCATTTTGATGAAGCTCAACCGCTTTGCACATGACTTGCACGCTTACTTTGTGACGGGTGCCCGCGTTGGCAGCAGCGGCGTATCAACCAAAGCAGGCAAAGTCGTTGCCATGAACAAAGCTTAACCTTTAGGACGAGGAGACAAACATGGCCTTTGGAACCCAAGACGACCAAGATGAAGTGATGAACGAAATCAATATGACGCCCATGGTGGACGTGATGTTGGTGCTCTTGATCATCTTCATCATCACCGTGCCCGCGATGAAACACGCGGTCAACATCGACCTACCTCGCGCCAGCAACGTGCCGCAAGACGCCAAACCGGAGACGATTCGCTTGTCTGTGGACGCAGCGGGCGACTTTTTCTGGAATGAAGCCAAGGTGACGGAAGAGGCCATGCTGCTGCAACTCAAAGCCGCCGCCACGCAAACCCCGCAGCCTGAGTTGCATATTCGCGGCGACAAAGCGGTGCGCTACGAACGCGTCGCCACGGCTATGGCTGCTGCGCAGCAGGCGGGGATCAAAAAAATTGGGTTCGTTACTGAGCCGAAGCTATAGATCACATTGCCTTAAGGCTGAATATTGAACCAAATTTCGTTTTTACGTAAAAACCATGGCGTCATCGGTCCGTTGTAGCGTGAATACATCGGCTCGCCTTGCGTTTTAACGCCAGCTTTGGTCAACGCGTCTTTGAGGATAGTCAGATGCTCATCGTAGTTGCTTTGCGACCAGCCGCCTGAATACTGGTGCGCCGCCACGGTTTTGCCATCAACTTGTCGCAGCTTGACTTTGGCGTCTGTCGGCTCAGGTAAGGTCGCCAAGGTAAACGCAGTTGGCATCATGAATTGCACCAAAAAGCCGTTT
>JAYUJX010000333.1:0-5360 GCA_043764955.1 Polaromonas sp. | reverse complement strand
AACAAATCACTGCTGAGTGATTTCAATGCCAGCTTGACAACTTCAGATTGCGTGAGAACGCGGGTAGACGCGCTGATCAAACTCAGCGCAAGCAGCATCAACCCAAGACCAATCAATATGCGACCCACTCGGCCCACATTGGTGTTTTGTCTCGCAATAAAAAGCAACACCCCAACGAATATAAAGAGAGGCGACATCCAGCTCAGGTCGAAATGAAACACGACTGCCATCAAACTGGTACCCACATCCGCACCCAACATGACGGCCAGCGCAGCAGTCAATGTCACCATGCCTTGCCCAACAAACGCAGAAACGATAAGCGCAGTTGCTGTGCTTGACTGCACCACCGCTGTTACTCCCACACCTGCCATCGCAGCGGTAGCGCGATTGCCTGTCGCCTGCGCCAAGATGTGCCTAAGATTTGCGCCAAACACCCGCAAAATCCCGGTGCGCACCAAATGCGTACCCCAAACCAAAAGCGCAATAGCTGCCAGCAAATTTAATAAATGTTTCATCGAACTCCGAATCTAACTGCCATCATAACGAAGTAATGCGTACCTTGAACGCACAGGGATGGCGTCACGTAGGTGACGCAGTCTAGCTAAATCGACAGTTTCTACGGATTAAGCATGGTTTATTAGGTTTATGCTGAGGACAATTATTAAAAGCAAAAGAGGCAATATGCTGACAAAGAACAAGTTTTGGCCAAAACGCGTACCTAGAACTATCACGCCACCGCAAACACCCTTGTGGGATAACTTGGCCATCAGCGCGAAACGTTACCCTGATAAAGGTGCCTTGGTATTTTTTGGCTCTCTTGTTACCTATGCTCAACTGCTACAAAAAGCAGAGCGATTGGCCGCCTATTTATGCCTGCTAGGTGTCAAAAAAGGCGATAGAGTGGTGCTTAACATGCAAAACTGCCCGCAGCTCGTCATTGCGCATTGGGCTATTTTGCGAGCCAATGCGGTCGTGGTTCCGGTTAACCCCATGAACCGCGCTGAAGAGCTGAAGCATTACATCACCGACCCAGACGCCAAAGTCGCCTTCACGACGGGCGATTTGGCGGCAGATCTAGCTTTTGCAAACGATGCTTTAGAGCCAAGTTTGCGGCTGAATCACCTTATCGTGACGCAATTTACAGATGCATTTGATGCTAATGTTGATGGTGAAAATGCTTTACCTGTCTCTTGGCGTGATTGGTTGCAGACGCAGCATGCCTTACCCGCCATGCAAGACGCCACAGCACACCATTGGCTTGATGCATTGGCTTGTCAGGATGCGCCGCCAGAGTTAACTGTAAAACCTGCTGATTTGGCAATATTGCCGTACACCAGTGGTACAACAGGTTTGCCCAAAGGCTGCATGCATACGCAAGCCAGCATCATGCACAATACTGTGGCCAGCAATCTATGGGGCAATGGTTCCGCAGAAGGTGTGACGCTTGCCGTTGTGCCTATGTTTCACATCACCGGCATGGTCAGTGTCATGCATGCCAGCATTTACAGCGGAGCAACTTTGGTCCTGATGCCGCGTTGGGACCGTGATTTAGCGGGGCGCTTGATATCACGCTACCAAGTGACGCACTGGACCAATATTCCCACCATGGTGATTGATTTACTAGGAAGCCCGAATTTTGAAAAATACGACCTGAGCAGCCTGGTCCATATCGGTGGTGGTGGTGCAGCCATGCCACAGGCTGTGGCGCAGCGTTTGTTTGACCAGTTTGGATTGCGTTATGTGGAAGGCTATGGGTTGACTGAAACCGCAGCCCCTTCGCACAGCAACCCGCCTGATGCGCCTAAACAGCAGTGCCTTGGTATTGCGATTATTGGTGTTGATGCCAGAGTGGTTGACCCCGAGACGCTTGTGGCAATGCCGCAAGGCGAGCAGGGCGAGATCATCATGAATGGACCACAAATATTTTCTGGCTATTGGAAGCGTGAAGACGCAACGAAAGCGGCATTTATTGAGATTGATGGAAAAAGCTTTTTCCGCTCGGGTGATTTGGGCCACATTGACGAAGATGGCTACTTTTTCATCACAGACCGCCTGAAACGCATGATCAACGCCAGCGGTTTCAAGGTCTGGCCGGCAGAGGTGGAAGCCCTGATGTTCCGCCACCCCGCCATTCAAGAGGCCTGCATCATCAGCACGCAAGATGCCTACCGTGGTGAGTCCGTGAAAGCAGTAGTCGTTCTACGTGCAACACACAAACAGACCAAAGAGCAAGACATCATCGACTGGTGCCGCGACAACATGGCCGTTTACAAAATGCCACGTGCAGTGCAATTTGTCGATGCGCTTCCAAAAAGTGGCAGCGGCAAAGTGATGTGGCGCACTTTGCAGGATGCCGAAAAGGCTTAGCCGAGATTGTCCATGAGCGCCTGTACCGTCATTCCCGCGAAGGCGGGAATCCATCGTGGCGCTAGTGGATTCCCGCCTTCGCGGGAATGACGGCGCTGATGGCCATTTCTTGAACGCTTACTTCTGAAACGCAAAATCCACTTCAGGAGTCAAGCCGCTGATGATGCGCGCAATCGACTTGCCAGACCCGCAAGCGTGCGTCCAACCCAGCGTGCCGTGGCCTGTGTTGAGAAACAGGTTGTTGAACTTCGTTTTGCCAATCAACGGCACGTTTGACGGCGTTGCTGGTCGCAGCCCCGTCCAAAACTGCGCCTGCGACGCATCACCAGCACCTGGAAACAGTTGTTCGACGCGTTTCACAATCGCTTCGCAGCGCACGCGGTTCAAATCACGGTCGTAGCCATTGAGTTCTGCCGTACCTGCAATCCGCATGCGGTCACCCGTTTCGGTGGTGTAGCGCGAGAACACCAGTTTGTATTCGTCATCGGTCAACGACACTTGGTAAGCTTTGGAGGCATCAACCACAGGCATGGTCACAGAGTATCCTTTGGCTGGGTAAATAGGCAAGTTGATGCCCAGTGGTGAGGTGTAAATGGGGCTGAGCGAGCCCATCGCCATCACGTAAGCATCGGCACGCACACGCTGGAACCGGCCTTCGTTGTCAGTGGCTTCCACGTGGTCAATGGCACCACCCGCTTCGCGCAAGGCTGTTACGGTGTGACTCATTAAAAATTTTACGCCAGCCGCTTGGCAGAGCTTGACCAATTCACGGGCAAACAAGTTAGCGTCGCCAGACTCGTCTTCAGCCGTGTAGGTCGCGCCTGCCAGCTGCGGGCGAATATGCTTCAGAGCAGGTTCGAGGCGAAGTGCTTCGTCAGCAGAGATGACTTGGCGCTCGCAGCCCAATGCACGCATTTGTTCAGCAGGTTTAAGAGCTCCATCAAACTCTTTTTGTGTGGTGTAAAAATGCAAAATCCCTTGTGTACGCTGGGCGTAGCTCAAACCTGTGTCGCGGCGCAGAGCCTGCAGGGTATCGCGGCTGTAAGTGCCCAAGCGCACAATTTGTTCGATATTGTGTCGGGTGCGTGCAGGTGTGCACTCGCGCAAAAACTGCAAACCCCACAGCCACTGGCGCATATCCGCACGGATGCGAAACAGCAAGGGGGCATCTTCTTTGCCCAGCCATTGCAGCACTTTGAGCGGTGCGCTGGGGTTGGCCCAAGGTTCTGCGTGGCTGACGGAGATTTGTCCACCATTGGCAAAACTGGTTTCCGCCGCTGGGCTGGCCTGACGGTCTAATACCGTGACTTCATGGCCAAGTTGAGAAAGATAATAAGCAGAGCTGACGCCAAGTAAGCCGCTGCCGAGGATGAGTACACGCATTTTAGAGCCTTTTAAGCATGCAGCCGGCGATTTTATTGCCTGAATAGCTATAAAAAATATAGCATTTATGGCTAAAAAGCACGTCAATCGAGGCTGGTTTGCCGCTCCCCCTGTCCTTGGTACCTGAGAGATTCACAGCAAACCACATCGGCTTGCTGTTTGCTCCTTCGGTGCAGAGCATCGGTATTACATTTGCTGTAACACGACACCCTAGCTCTCCAGACGGCGTTTAAAAGTGTGCAGTACATAACCAAAGTTGACCTGAGCCAACTTATGTGTGGATACCTGAGCGTTCATGGGAGTTTGCGCCTTCGGTGGAACGGCTGGCCGTTCGCTCTCCTGCAGGGTGAATTGTAATGCAAACACTCAAATACGAACACCAATAGTTAGGTTGTAAGATTGCCTCTTGAATTCTTCGCCGAAATATTGGCAAACTTATTGGGGAAACGTCATGGAATTTGTTTATGCATGCTGATCGAAAAGAGCGTTTGATCGCCACCCTGCAATCTGAAGTCAACCGTGGCCGCCTGCCGGGCGCGGTGGTGATGCTCTCGCGTCATGGCAAAGTGGAGCTTTTTGAGAGCTTGGGGCAACAAAACCCTGACGATGCAACGCCCATGGCTTTGGATTCCATTTTTAGGATTTACTCCATGACCAAACCCATCGTTTCAGTGGCTGCGATGATGCTGATGGAGCAGGGCAAGCTGCTGCTGAGCGACCCTGTCGGCAAGTATTTGCCCGAATACACCAAACCACAACTTGCTGTGGAAGCAGACGGACAAGTCAGCTATGTGGCGGCAAAGTCAGCTACGGTTCAGGATTTACTGCGCCACACCGCTGGTTTGACCTATGAGTTTTTGGGCAACTCTGCCGTGCAAAAAGCCTACCGTAGCGCCAAAATAGGCATGGCTGTGCGTGATGCCAGCAATGCCGAATTTTCCAAAACACTTGCTGCTCAGCCCTTGCAGTTTGAGCCCGCCACCATGTGGGAATACAGCCGCGCCACAGACGTGCTGGGCGCGTTGATAGAAGCCATCAGCGGCCAAACGCTGGGGAATTTCCTGCATGAGCAGATTTTTAAGCCGCTAAACATGCTGGAAACAGGTTTCAGCGTGCCCGCAGACAAACACCACCGCATTGCCGAGCCGTTCAAAAAAGACCCCGATGGCGGCATCCAGCTGAAATTGATCAATATTCAAGACCATCCGACCTTTGAATCTGGCGGTGGTGGCTTGGCCTCAACCGCGCAAGATTACGCGCGGTTTTTGCAGTTCATGCTCAACAAAGGTGAATTGGATGGTGTGCGCTTGCTCAGCAGCCACACCGTAGATTTCATGACTGCTGACCATTTGGGTAGCTTGCCCATCGGCGCCGCCAGCGCCGGCACCCTGCTGCCACCCGGCCACGGTTTCGGCTTGGGCTTTGCCGTGCGCAAAGAAACCGGCATCAGCACCGTACCGGGCTCGGCCGGTGTGTATTACTGGGGTGGTATTGCCGGAACGAGCTTCTTTGTCGACCCCAAGCTAGACATGTTCGCCATGCTGATGATCCAAGCCCCGAACCAGCGCGATTATTACCGCCCGCTGTTCAGGAACCTGGTTTATGCGGCG
>JAYUJX010000332.1:0-1498 GCA_043764955.1 Polaromonas sp. | reverse complement strand
GATGAACATACAAATGTCAGCTTCAGAGCTTGGATTCAACCGGTCGACGCAACAAGTTGGCTGAATCGTTCAGCAGGCGTTTCGTAGTTTAGAGTTTTCCTTGGGCGCTCGTTGAGTTTTCTTGCAACGGCATTTAACTGTGCCTGTGAGTAATGTGAGATATCGATCCCCTTGGGGAAATACTGCCTCAGCAGCCCGTTTGTATTTTCATTGCTCCCACGCTGCCAAGGACTATGGGGCTCACAGAAGTAAACACTGATATCGGTGGCCAATGTGAAACGCTTGTGGTCGGCCATTTCTTTACCCCGATCCCAGGTCAAGGACTTGTAGAGTTCCTGAGGCAGCTTGTGCGCGTTTTTGATGAGTGCATTGACAACCGGTCTCGGTATCACTGCGTGCGACCTTCACCAGCATGACGTAACGTGTCTGGCGCTCCACCAGTGTCGCAATCTGGTTGTTCAGGCTGCCATACAGCAAATCGCCTTCCCAGTGGCCTGGTACTGCACGATCTTCCACTGACGCTGGACGTTCGCTGATGGACACGGTGTTGGTAATCCTGCCGTGGTTGTCGGTCTTTTGCGTGTGGTGACGCGAACGGCGCATGACCCTGATGCGTCTCAAATGTTGCAGCAGCTCCTTCTTCAATGCACCACGGGCTTGAATGAATAGGCTGCGGTAGATAGTTTCATGTGACACGTGGTAGTCCCTGTTGCACGGATAAGTATGCTTGAGCCATCCTGCAATCTGCTGGGGTGCCCACTGGCATTGGAGCTTACGTGCCACGATGTTAGCCAGCTTTCGCTGCTCCACCAGTTTGCACGTCTTGGGTCGACACGCCCGATCCCAAGCCGCTTGATCGGCCTAGGCTGCACGGTAGCTGCCTTGGCCACCGTTGCGCTGGATCTCGCGGCTAATGGTGGATGGAGCACGTCCAAGCAGGCAACCAATTGACCGGATTGATTGTCCCGCTACTAAGGCGCGTGATATCTCTTCGCGTTCGGCCAAACTCAACGCAAACTTGGAACGACAACGCTGTGCCGGACGTATGCCACCGGTCTGAACCAATATCCCGTGTACAGATCCGTGATTGCGGTTGAACAGCTGTGCGATCTGCTGCAGCGATTCCCCCTTCTTCCAGCGTTCCCACATCAGAGCCTTCTGGCTCTCTGGACTTACCCCGATTCCACGGACAGTTTAGAGATTTTGGATCTCTGTTGTATTTTGCATTAAATTGACATTTTGAATGTCGGATTGATTTTCTGTTTGATTTTTCTTTAATTTTTCATTGGATTTCATCCTCTCAAAGTTATTGGGTGACATCTGACCCAAGCTTGAATGGCGTCTGTGCGGGTTGTACCAAGCCTCAATCCACGTAAACACAGCCAACCGTGCTTCGGTCTGCGTCTTCCAAACCCGCCTGTCAATCAGCTCACACTCCAAAGTGGCAAAGAAACTCTCCGCCATCGCATTGTCATAAGCATCGCCCACTGTACCCATG